>CACXYG010000006.1 GCA_902771745.1 uncultured Erysipelotrichaceae bacterium
GACTGAAAGGTTCAGAAGCCTCATGGTGATCAATACCGACGATGTTATCGGTCAACTTGATTCTTTGGTCTTCGACTCTTTCCACATCGGATAAGTCGACCATGACACATAAGGAATTCTTGATGGTTTCATCATCGACTTCATCACTCTTATCCATGAATCCGATAAAGGATGGACGAGAACCGACACCATAGATTTTCTTCTCAGGGAAGATTCCCTGTAAACCATACTTCAAACCAAGAACGGAACCGACACAATCACCATCGGGATTCTTATGGCCGAATATGACAATGGAGTCTGCCGCTTCAATACGCGAAAAGACTTCATTCACTTCTTTTTCAAAATAAGACATCTAATAAGCTCTCCTGTATGAATCGAAAACAAAAAGCCCATTGACGAGGGCTTTTTGTAGTTGAATTATTCGTCGTCGTCAGTTGAGAGGACTCTTTCTCTTTCGTCTTCAGATTCCTCGCCCAACTCTTCTTCTTCGTCATCGTTTCTCTTTTCGATGACTTCGTCTTCATCATCTCCATCATCATCAGAAGATTTGACTTTATCAGTTTCATCTTCATCCTTGTAGTTATCAAGATCATAAACTTCGTTCATATCGATGTGGATATTTTCGAACAATTCATGTTCTCTTAAGACCCAGGTGTTACCTTCTTTGATGACGAAACGGCCATCAAGAGTCAAATCGGTGTAGAAACGGGAAGCGATTGGTAATAATTCTTCTTCGGTTTCATAACCTAATTCCTGACCGACAGCAACCAATAAATCTGGGAATTCGATCGGGACGGACTTGTTACCATCATCAGCATATTTTTTGGTTAAAACATCATAAGCGGCATTAACTAAGGACTTCATTGGCATTTGGAATATCTCCTTTAAATCTTTCTAAATATCTATTTATATATTCTATATACGGCAATCGTACACATTCACATTAACTTACTAAAAAGAAAATAGCAAGTATTATTTTTTAATCTTTCTTATCAGCAGAAACCATTCTTTCTGGAGCAGAGACAGCGATCAAGTCAAGGGCGTTAGCAAGAACGTCTTTACAGGCTTCCACCAAACCGAGTCTCTGTTTGGTCAAGACAGGATTGGAATCGTCGATGACTCTGCACTTGGAATAGAATTCATTGACGCACTGGGCAAGAGAATGAACGTAATTGGTAATCTTATATGGTTCGTTTTCACTGACAGCAGCGGTGACGACATTCTCATAATCCTTCAAGAGTAAGAGAAGGTTCTTTTCGGCTTCAGAGTTGAGCAAGTCAGAATCATAATCAACTGGTAAGAAGCTACTAGCATTATTTAAGATACCGCAGAGACGAGCGTGGGTGTATTGTGCGTAGTAGACTGGGTTTTCACTACCTAACGTGTTAGCCAGGTTGATATCGAAATCAAGATGAGAAGAAGCGGAACGAGAGACGAAGAAGTAACGGATAGAATCAACACCGCATTCCTCGACAAGTTCCTTCATGGTGATGGCGTTACCAGTACGCTTGGACATCTTATATTCTTCACCATCCTTGAAGAGACGAACCATCTGGATGAGAAGAACGTTGAGATTATCAGGGTTGTGACCCAAATCCTTCTGAGAGGATTTGATACGAGTGATATAACCGTGGTGATCGGCACCAAATAAGTCGATCAATAAGTCATAACCACGGCTGAACTTATCGTTGTGATAAGCGATATCTGGTAACAAGTAGGTGTAGGCACCATCGGATTTGACTAAGACTCTGTCTTTGTCATCACCATCTTTCTTGGTGTTGAGCCATAAGGCACCGTCTTGTTCATAGCAATATGGTTTTAATAATTCTAAGACCTTGGTGACATCGCCTCTGTCACGGATGGCCTTTTCAGAAGTGTAGACATCCTGATCGACACGGAAGTCGTGTAAGTCTTTCTTGATGGCGTCAAGAAGTTTGGCTCCACCATACTTCTTAAAGTCGTCTAAGTGGGCCTTTGGATCCGCAAGATAGGCATCACCGATTTCTTCTTTTAAGTCTTTGGCAAGACGGATGATTTCTGGACCGTGATAACCATCATCGGGCATCGGGATAGATGTGTTACCAAACTGTTCAAGATATCTGACCATCAAGGATTCGGCTAGATGATCCATCTGGTTACCAGCATCGTTGACATAGTATTCACGGGTGACTTCATAACCAGCCTTCTTGTATAAACGGGCAAGACAATCACCGATGGCGGCACCACGAGCATGACCTAAATGGAGGGTACCAGTTGGGTTAGCGGAGATGTATTCGATGTTGACTTTCTTTCCTTTACCGATGGTCAAATCACCAAAGTGGATAGGATCAGCAACAATCGTCTTGATGATGGCACCAAGAGAATCGGCTTTTAAGAAGAAGTTTAAAAAGCCTGGCTTGACCGCTTCAACTTTCTCAACGCCTTCTAAAGAGAAGGTTTCCGCGATCTTATTGGCAAGATCAAGAGGAGCCATGTGGGCCATCTTGGCTTTGCGGAAAGCGATATTGGAAGCATAATCGCCATGTTCTCTGTTATCGGAAGGGTTTAAGACGATTTCCTCTTCCTTTGCTTCGATGTTCAAAGAAGCGAGAACTTCTTTGATCTTCGTTTTGATATTAACTTGAATATCCATAATTCACCTCTTTAATCTTTCATTAATAGCACTTGGCTATAGACGACTACAGCCTTGCTTGTACCAACAGCATCAACATGTTCACCCGTATTGGCTGCTAGGCCGATACGAGAGATATCAATGTTGAGATACTGACTTAAATTCTTTTTGATTTCTTCACGATAGGGCTTGAGTTTTGGTTGCTGTAAGAGAATATCAACCACGACATTAGAAAGGTGATAGCCTTCCTTTTTCATCTCATTTAAAGCAAAGGATAAGATATCAAGAGAACTCATGTTCTTAGTCTCATCCTTGTTATCGGGGAAATAGTATCCGATATCTTCTTTACCTAAGCCAGAGAGAATGGCATTGGATAAAGAATGAAGAACGACATCCCCATCGCTGTGGGCGACAATGTGTAAGTCACCTAAGACTATCACCTGAGCGAGAAGAACAAAAGAATCCTTCTTTTCTTCTAACTGGTGAATGTCATAACCAAAACCTGTGCGAATATCCATAATTATTTCTTCTTTGCTGCTGAACGGATGAATAAGATGTCGCCATCTTTGACAAGATAGTCCTTGCCAACCGTCATGTATTTACCAGCTTCTCTGACCGATAGTTCACTGCCATACTTCATCAAGTCATCATAGGAGTAGACTTCGGCTTTCAAGAAGAACTTCTGGAAGTCGGTGTGAATGACACCAGCGCATTCTGGAGCGGTCATACCATCATGATAAGTCCAGGCTCTGACTTCATCTTCACCGGCGGTGAAGAAAGTACGTAAGCCTAAGATATGATAAGCGGCCATGGTGATCTTATCTAAACCGGTCTGGGTGGTACCTAAAGATTCCAAGTAGGCGTTTCTATCTTCGACAGAGACCTTGGATAATTCTTCCTCGATCAAAGCGGAGACAGGAATACATTCACTGTTGTGTTCTTTGGCAAACTCGCTTAAAGCCTTGTAGTATGGGTTAGCCATCGGATCAGCATAACTTTCTTCGTTGACGTTACCGACATAGATCATCGGCTTGGCGGTGATGAGGTTGAATTCTTTTAATAACTCTTTTTCATCCAAAGAGAGTTCAACATCACTGGCCATCTTTTCATTCTGTAAACCATCGATGAGTTTATGGAGAGCGGAGACTTCTGTCAAACCGGCCTTATCCTTGGTGGTCAAAGCCTTTCTTTCAACTTTTTCCAATCTCTTCTTGCAGACATCGATATCGGAAAGGATCAATTCGAGATTGATTTCCATCGCGTCAGAAACGGGGTCAACTGGTCTACCGTTATAGGAGATGATTTCGCTGTTTTCAAAACAGCGGACAACATGGATGATGGCATCCGTGTTTCTGATATTACCTAAGAACTGGTTACCTAAACCCTCACCCTTAGATGCACCTTTGACCAAACCGGCGATATCGGTGAATTCAAAAGTAGCTCTGACAGTCTTCTTAGGGTTGAAGATCTTGACCAGATCATCGACTCTAGGATCGTTGACTTCAACAACACCCGTGTTGGGGTCAATGGTAGCAAAAGGATAGTTCTCTGCTAAAACATCACCGTTGGTGATGGCGTTGAATAATGTGGATTTACCGACGTTTGGTAAACCGACGATACCTGTAGTTAAACTCATTTTAAAAACCTCTAACTTCGCACGCAAAAAGAAATTGCGGTAAATATTATATATAAATATATAAATATTTCAAATGAACTTTCTCTTTTTAGTAAATTTATATTAAAAACAACACGAAAAAGAAGTTGGGCATTGTGTTGATTTGAGTTTGCCTGCAAAGGTTTTAACCATCGATCCAATTGAAATTTTTGCTGATGAATCAAAAGTAATTGTTGTTGGTAACATGGAGAGTAAGGTCTACATTATTTCACACTCTTTAACTAGAAATCTCGTGTTTGATTTTTCTTCATTTATAGAAACTACATAATTTATTTTATGAAAGTTGTTTATGTAAATTAATCACTATTTTTTCAACATATAGTTACTAATAATCAGTTTAAATAATCTTCTTATTATTAAAACAAAGAACTGTTTTTAAAGCCTTATTTTTATTGTGCTAATTTAAGTCCTTTCCACTTCTCAAATCCACAAAATCAGATATATAATCACTAGGATTATATACCTTGGTTTGATATGTTTCTTTCCCAAAGAAAAGAAAAAGTCAGAACATCACTGTCCTGACTTATTATCTTTTCACTAAAATCTCACAATCACTGCTTGGTAAGATATTACCTAAGACAGCACTAGTGCCATCGTTGACAATCAGAGAAGTGTAACTGCCACATAAAGTCGCAATCTCACTTGCGTAATCGATGGTCTGACCACCAGGGATAACACTTAAGGTACCAATCGTAGCAAGCGTAGATTCTTCCTTGAAAGTTAAGGTGATGGCCTTTGTCATCTTACGATACAAGGTCAATTCTGGAATAGAATCATGAGAAGAATTCAAGGCTAATGGGAAGGTGACCTTATTTGTCAAGGCGGTATCATAATAGAAGCCGTTGAATAAGTAGGTGGCATCTGATTTCTTGATGAGAGAAGTGGTATTGGTTAAATCCGCTTGCGAGAAGCTGCTCTGGAAGTAGAAATCATAATTAGCCTGATAACCAGTATCTAAATCCGTATCCGCAAGAGTTTCATAATCGGTTGTGACATTAGCAAGTGTCGCAACATGAACAATCGGCGTGTAGTTTACTTTCAGATAGACGGTCATATTGGTATCTGGCATGTTCGTCAAGGTGAAGTCTCTTACTTCATTAGAACTATCCAAGATATAGAAATTGACCGGTGTTAATTCTTGATGAGCAGCTAAAGCTGACTTAAAGGAAGTAAGGGCCGAAGATAAACTCTCACCAAGAGCAAAACGATATTCCTTATCTTCTTCTTTTAAACTATCATCCAAAGTGGTTGGATAATCATATTTCAGATAAAGTGTAGGATATTCATCATAGGTAGCGACAAGCTCGATATCTTCATTAGGTAGAGCGTCTCTATCAAAAGAGAACTTCTTACCATTTAACTGATAAGAGATAAAAGAAGCATATTCTTTTGTTGGACGATAATCATCTAAAACCAGATTACCTAAGATATCTCCACCATAATAACCAGTATCAATGGTATGAGAAGATTCACCATTTAAGGTTCCACCATTGTAGTTAAAGGTGATAGAAATCTCTTTATCCCAACGGAGATAAAGATCAAAGTTACCCTCACCAATACTGGAATCCAGTGAGAAAATTTGGGTGAATTCCGCATTGAGATAGAAACCATGGAAACGATACTTCTCACTATCATTGCTGTTGGTGTAATAGTAATTATCTGCAGTGACATTATAATCGATGTCGAATTTCTCATTCATCAAAGCCATTAATTCCTCTGTGGCCGTATCTTTTGCCTGGAAGGTATAATCCTCAAAACCAGCCATATTGAAATGAACGGTGATAGAAGGATCTGCTTCCCATTTGGCATATAAGGTGATATTGCTATCTAACAAGAATGCCATGGAACCCTCAAAGGCTTTATCAAAACGATATTCACCTTCTGCTTGACTGGTATCCAAAGAATAGTGGATGGTTTTATTTTCATCCGTAGAACTGATGAGTGGATATTTTAAATACCAGTACTGGAAATTCAGATGCTGACTTGTGGCATCCGCGGTAGGAAGATAATCGGTGGATGGAATACTTTTTGATGCATAACCGCTAAGGGTATGATCAGAGAAGTGTTCACTCTGGTATTTCGGAGCGATAAGTTTACCCTCACTATTCCCTTGTGTCAAATCAAAATCGATGGTGACCAAAGGTTCAAAGTAAGCGTAGAAGGTATCACTACCATAAGGATAATAGTAATAGGAATTACCATTCTCATATAAACGTTTGTTGATGACGCGATAACTGCCATCGGTGGTCTTTTCTCTCCAACCGACAAAGAAGTAGCCATCTTTGACGGGATCAGGAATATCAATCAAAACGGGTTGACCAGCTTCGCCGGTCAAATAAGAGGCGGAAAAAGATTCATCCGTAAATTTACCACCTTCCAACTCAAAATAGATGGTTCCGGAAATGGATTGGCTACAGGAAGGAAGAACCATACCACCAAACGCTAACATCGATAAAATAAATGAGCTCTTTTTCATCACTAAAATTATATCATGTAACCTAGTTAATAACCTAGGTGGAAAATATCAACTTTTATTTTAATAAAAACTTCAGAATCAAAAAGACCGTCTTTCCTTCATATTATAAGGTAAGACGGTCATGATTATCTATTTATTTGGCGTTGACCATCTTGTGATAACGATCAAGTAGGTAAGCACCAACAAAAGAGATGAATACGTTTAGAATTTCAGCAATGGTTAACAGCACTTTGCGAATGAGAGAAATATCGGTGTAGTTATAGTTTTCCCTTGATTCAGCAATTGCAGTCGCGATAGGAGGAAAGACATAAATCAAAAGGAAGATAGAAATCATACTTAAGAGGGCCTTGGCGATGATAAGAAAGATAGTAGCTCGACTTATTGGGGCCTTACTACTTTCACCACGTAAGGTATGAATACCAGAATTGATACAATTCTTGATGGAGGTGAAATAGAAGATTTCAACGACAAAACTAGCCGTGTAAGAAAAAAGTAGTGCTACAAAGAACAGATACGTGCTTTGTCCTCCTCCGAGAGGGATGGGGGAGAACAAGGAGCAAAAGTTGATTATGGCTAATACCAAGCCGTTGCTGATAAGACTGATCAAAGCCAAAATAAATAGAAGGAGGAATACCACTTTAAAAAACTGGAAACCAATTGTGGATAAACTCAGCTTTTTACCATTGAAGTAGATGATCAGAAGAGAGGTGATGAGAAGAACGTTTAGTGTCAATCTGATGATGCCTATGGTAATAGCCCAAGGAGAAGTAGCATTCGTAAAGTCCTCGATGGCAGTAAGGATGGTTAATACACCAGTCAAAATACATATCATCAACATCATCGGCGATGAACTTAACGATTGTAGGGCGTTGAGTTCCTTTAGTTTGTTTTGTTCGTCCATAAAGGGTTCCTCCGATACACGTCAGACTATTATAATTTATAAAAATTAGAATAAAAACATATTTATTAATTGTTTGATTTGATCTGTGTAACATTGTGTTTAAAAAAAAAAAAAAAAAATAGAGATGAAATGTAGATTTCCTTTAGACTTTAACTATAGAGAAAACAAATTTATTCATTTATTAAAAATCACGCAAAAGATAGACTTATGAAATAAAACTGACAGTTTATGAAATAATCGTTCCTTTTTAATGATTTTTCGGTATAGTGAAAGTGACCTTAAGGTCACGTTTCATTAATAATTGCCTCCCTGTAATTATTATTGAAAAGGCAGTCACACTGGACCTGTGACTGCCTTATTTTTTTATATAAACAACAATTTATGCACAAAAACGACCTGTTATGCCATTTTTGACAAAAGTACAACAAGAATTCGATATAGTATCCTTGACCTCGTATCGGGTCTCATTAGAAACATTACCTCCCTGTAATTATTTTTAATGAAAGGTGCATGACGTGGGGACGTCATGCACTTTTGTTTGAAAAGAAAAACTCGCTATTTTGAAGAACAGCGAGTCTATATACGATTGATTTAAAGAGAATCAAACCAATCAATCATCCTAGCGGCGATATCACTTGCACAAGAAGTAGCGATATTCTTGCCGGTGATGGTGGTATTTAAATTCTTCTCATTTAATGGATTATTATGAGCTTCTGCCCAGAAATCCGCAGCTTTGACGGTCTTGGACTCACCGCCGATGGAGTAAGTGACTTCACTCTTGTTGGCAAGAGAGAGCAAGTCAGCGATATAAGCGGCATAATCAGAGGAGACAAAGGTACAGCTTGGAACATCCGCTGGAGTATAACTCTTAGTGGTGTTGGTACACCAGGTTGGACCATTCTTGATCTCTTCTAACTGATCTTCTGTATCGTTATAGGCAAGAGCCATCTGACGATAAAATTCTTTATCTTCGGCAGAATAAGTGTAATCCGTCTGAGGGAGAATCATATCGACTTTGATGGTAGAGACGATTCTACGATAACCAAAGTCGTTGTAGAAACGCCCTAACATACCAAACACGTTATCTAAGTCGCCAACGAAGTTATAGTATTCATTTAATTTAGCGACCATGCTATCAATACCATAGTAGGCTTTGACTTCATCTTTATAGGTGTTGACATATTCCATCATCGGAATACCACCAAAACCATCGGTAGCGATGGAATAGTTGGTATAACCAAGGCTGGAGATGACCATGTGTAATTCATTAACAGCGTTTTCTAATGTTCTTTCTTTATCGGTAGCGTCGGATAAACCATAACCGAAGGGTTCCACAGTAACAACTTTAAACTTTGAAGTGAGAACGCTAGTCAAAGGTTTATAGTATAAATAAGGAGTGGAAACTTTTGCCGTCGGATAGAGAACTAAGACATCACTTCCTTCACCTTCGACAACAACATTGATGTTTTTACCATCGACTTCGACCTTTTGACCATAAGGCGCTTCGCTAGCGTATTTTTCACGAGTTGCCTTGCTGGCCTCTTTTTGATGAATCATCGGAAGAAGAACAACGCCAGCGCCAAGGACGCCGATAAAGAGGGCAAACTTGATAAGACCACCTATGAAACGGAACAAACCAGGTGCTTTATGATCATCGGCAACATAATCTTCACCAGGATGTTTCTTCTGCCATTTGGCAGCCATCTTTGCTAACTTCTTCTTTTTATGTTTGTGAACAAGAATCGGCAAAATCAAGAACATGAAAACAACCACAATACCAGCAGCAACAATAATGATCCAGGTGTTAAGAGTGCCAAAAATAGCCATAGTCTCTCCTCATTTATCTTTTTTTGTTGTTTTTATTTTATCAAATATAAGTATAAATGTTTCACATAATTTATATACGAAACAAAAAGAGCCTCATTGCTGAGGCTCTCCGATCAATTAATGATTGTTGTGACGGAATGGCTTCTTGCCACCACGATCGTCACGGCTTCTTTCTGGTCTTTCGACATAGCCTTCTGGCTTTGGTAATAATTCTCTGTGGGAGACATCAATTCTGCCCTGAGCATCAATACCAGTGACGATGACCTTTAAGGTGTCACCAAGTTTGACAACATCTTCAACCTTTTCCACACGATTCCAATCTAACTTGGAGATGTGGCATAAGGCATCGGTGCTACCAAAGAGGTTGACGAAGGCGCCATAAGTTTCGATTCTGACAACCTTACCATCATAGACTTCACCAACCTGAGCTTCCTTGGCGATGTTCATGACCATGTTGTAGGCCTTTTCGATCATTTCCTTGTTGACGGAGTAGATGATAACTCTACCATCATCATTGATGTTGATCTTGACTTCATTGTTGCAATCAGCAATGATGCCGTTGATGACCTTACCCTGGGAACCGATGACTTCTCTGATCTTTTCTGGATTGATTTCGAATCTCTTCATCTTCAAAGCGTAATCAGATAATTCCGTTCTTGGTTCTGGGATAGCAGCAAGCATGACTTCTAAGATCTGCTTTCTGGCTGGCTTAGCCTGATATAAAGCTTCTCTTAAGACTTCGAATGTGATACCACGGATCTTGATATCCATCTGTAAGGCAGTGATACCATTTGGAGTACCAGCAACCTTGAAGTCCATATCACCAAGATGGTCTTCCATACCCTGAATATCAGTTAAGATGGTGTAAGGATGATTGCCATCAAGAGGACCAGAGGTGATTAAACCCATAGCGATACCAGAGACTGGAGCCTTGATCGGGACACCAGCATCCATCAAAGCCATACAAGAGGCACAGATGGAAGCCTGGGAAGAAGAACCGTTGGATTCGCAGACATCAGCGACACAACGGATGGTGTATGGGAATTCATCTTCACTTGGGATGACATAGCTTAAAGCTCTTTCACCTAAGTTACCATGACCGATTTCTCTTCTACCTGGAGTACCCATTCTACCAAGTTCGCCAACAGAGAATGGCGGGAAGTTATAATGATGCATCCATCTCTTGGAGGTATCACCAGTGATACCATCAAGGATCTGAGCTTCATCCAAATCGCCTAAAGTACAAGCGGAGATAACCTGGGTCTGACCACGGGTGAACATAGCCGAACCGTGGGCTCTTGGAAGAAGATGAACCTGAGCGTCAAGAGGTCTAATTTCATCAGTCTTACGACCATCTGGTCTGACCTTATCGACGGTGATAAGTCTTCTGACTTCATCACGGACGACCTGTTCTAAGACTTCCTTGGCTTCATTGACAGCAAGATCATGTTCCTGCATGGTCTCATACTTTTCACCGGTGACAAAGTTAGCCTTGTCAACAAGATCGATGACTTCCTTTTCAAGAGCATCGATGGTGTTCTGTCTTTCAAGCTTATCGAAGATAGAGACAGCCTTGGTGATTCTGACCTGCTGGGTTTCAGTTTCACCTTCAGAGACATAGTTCAAGCACTTGTTCTTGAAAGTCTCATCGATGTGATAGATATTTAAAGGACGTTTTTCTTTACCGCACTTGGCGACGATTTCCTTCTGGAAAGCGCAGAGCTTCTGAATGGCTTCGAAACCAACCTTTAAAGCTTCAAGCATTTCATCTTCGCTTAATTCCTGAGCGCCAGCTTCAACCATGTTGATGGCGACTTCAGTACCAGCGACAGATAAGTTGAGATCAGATTCTTTCATCTCATCTTCGGTTGGATCAACGATATACTGACCGTTGACTCTACCAACGTGGACACCAGCGATAGGACCTTCGAATGGGATATCGGAGATGCATAAGGCAAGAGAGGCACCAAACATGGCAGTCATATCTGGAGTGCCGGTTGGGTCAACAGACATAACCTGGCAGGTGACCTGGGTTTCGTTGACATAGCCTTCTGGGAACATTGGACGAATTGGACGGTCGATCAAACGAGAGATTAAAGTTTCGTGAGTGGACTGTCTACCTTCTCTTCTTAAGAAACTTCCTGGAATCTTACCAGCCGCATACTGTCTTTCGAAATAGTTGACAGTGAGGGGGAAGAAATCCTGACCTAATTTGGCTTCTTTGGCACCACAAGCTGCGCATAAGACAACGGTGTCATTGAAACGGACAAAAACAGAACCATCGGCCTGTTTTGCGATTTCTCCGGTTTCTACGATTAATGTCTTGCCGTAAAAATCGAGAGTGAACACTTCTTTGGACATTTTTTTACCTCTATAATTTTAATTATGTACGTTGGGTATTTTACCATATCGAACAAACAATAGGTAAATAAATATAATTTATTTGTGCTATCTATAGTAAAAGTTATGTTTATAGTATAAAAGTTGAATGCAAAGAAAAATTCTTTATAATAATGGGCATGGAATTTTATGTCGTAGATAAGGAGATAAAGTATGGGTGCTATCAGAAGAGATATGGAACAATTATTCGAGACGTTAAAAGAAGTGGAATTCAAAGAACATCTTTCCAAGATCATTTCCTATGATATGGAAACCGCTGCTCCCAAAGGCGGTATGGAAGATGATGCTCGTGATATTGCCAATCTGCAAAGTGAGATTTTCAAGATCAAGAAAGATCCTGATTTTTGTCATACCATCAGAAAACTTCGTAATATTGACTACAACACCTTAGACACCTGGTCTCAAAGACTGGTCACATTATTAAACCGTGACATTGAACAGCAGAAAGGTATCTCTCCCAAACTCAACAGAGAAGCCAATGAATTATTCAACAAGGCTTATATCGATTGGATCAAAGCCAAAGAAGATAAGTCCTATGAAGAATTCAAGGATACCTTAGCTCAGATTGCTGACATGGAAAAGAAATTAGTCGAGGCTCGTTTCCCAGAAGGCAAGTCTGATCTTTATGATATCTTAATCTCCGATTACGAATATGGTTTCACTACAGAAGACCTCGATAAGTTCTTTGATGAATTAGAAGCGGGTATCGTTCCCCTTTATAAAGCCATCCGTAAAGCCAAATACAGTCCAAAACACAACTTTATCAACAAACCTGTTCCGATTTCCAAACAGGAAGAATTCTCTAAGTTCTTATTAGAATTCAACGGCTTTGACTTCAACAGAGGTTCCATCTCCACCACCGAACATCCATTCACGGAACAGTTTGGTCAAAACGATGTCAGAGTCACCACCAAATACTTTGAGACAAACTTCATCTCCAACATGTATTCCGTCATCCATGAAGGTGGTCATGCCATCTTTGGTCAGAATATCCCTGATGAAGTCTTCACCTATCATATCGGTGAAGGTTGTCTTTCCATGGCCAAACATGAATCCGTCTCTCGTTTTTATGAAAACACCATTGGTAGATCCAAAGAATATATCCATGCCATCTATCCAACCTTCAAGAAGATCTTCTCTAAAGAATTCAAGAACGTCACCGAAAATGAATTATACGAGGCCGTCAACTGGATCGATCCAAAAAATACCTTGAGAACCGAAGCAGACGAGTTGACCTATTGCTTACACATCATCATCCGTTATCGTTTAGAAAAGGAAATGATGAATGGCACTGTCGACTTTGAAACCCTCAATACCAAGTGGAACCAGATGTACAAAGACTTCTTCGGCATCGAAGTCAAAGACGATGCCCAGGGCATCTTACAAGACGTTCATTGGACCAGCGGCTTTGGTTACTTCCCAACCTACGCCATGGGTAACGCCATGAACATCATGTACGTCAAGAAGATGGATAAAGATATCAACTTTGCTAAGACTGTAAAGGCGGGTAAGATGGATGAAATCTTAGCCTGGATGAAAAAGAATGTCTTTGCCAAAGCCCCATTACTTGATACCAAGGAATGGATCAAAGATATCACTGGTGAAGACTTTGGTGCTACCGCTTATGTCGAATATCTCACCAACAAGTTCACCAAGCTCTATCACATCACCAAAGCGGATATCAAAGAAGCCAATAGAACAACCCCAGCAAAGAAGACCACTGCTAAAAAACCAGTCAAGAAAACAACTAAGAAAGTGAGTAAATAACATGCAACATTTCAATTCTAACTTCGATCAGCTCAAGGATATCGAACTTGAACCCATCGACAAAGACGACATCATCAAAGGTTACAACGAACTTGATGAAGAATTAAAGAATGCCAAAGATGGCAAAGAAGCTGTCGCTGTTGTCAAAAAGTATTTTGACTACGAAGACGACTTATCCACCATCATCTCTTTAGTCAACTTCCGTCACACCATCAACACCAAAGACGAAAAGTACACTGCCTTACAGGATTTACTCGACGAAATCCTTCCAACCATTCAGGTTGCCTCTCAGCAGTTTGCCAACGACTTATACGATTCCAAATACAGAAGCGAGTTAGTCGAAGCCTTTGGTGAATTATACTTCGACCAGGTCAAGCTCTCCATGAAGACCTTCAAACCAGAAATCGTTGAAGATCTCATTGAAGAAAACAAAGAATCCTCCGCCTATGTCAATTTGATCTCCTCTGCTTCTATCGAATTCAATGGCGAACACTACTCCTTATCCCAGATGGGTAAGTTCACCACCTCTCTTGATAGAGAAACTAGACTTGCCGCTTCCAAGAAAGTCTGGGCCTTCTATGAAGAAAACGATGCCAAGATTGGTGAAATCTATGACTCCATGGTCAAGACCAGAACTAAGATTGCCAAGAAATTAGGCTATGAAAACTTCGTCCAGTTAGGCTATGACAGAATGGGTAGACTAGATTGGTTCCCTAATGACGCTAAAGTCTACAGAGAAAAGATCTTAAAGTACATCGTACCACTTTCAGAATCTATCTTTGCCGCTCAGAAAGAAAGACTCGGTTATGGTGAAGATACCAGATCTAGTGATTACGCTATCTTCTATAAGACCGGTAACCCAACTCCTAAAGGCACTCCAGAAGACTTAGTCAAAGCCGCTCAGAAGATGTATGAAGAATTAGATCCAACCGCTTCTAAATACTTCAACTTTATGGTGGATCACGGTTGTATGGATTTAGTTGCCAAAGCTGGTAAAGCCGGTGGTGGCTACATGGATTATGTCGCTGGTTTAAAAACCTCTATCATCTTTTCTAACTTCAACGGCACCTCTGGTGACGTTGATGTCTTAACCCATGAATTCGGTCATGCCTTACAAGGCTTCCTTGGTGCTGAAGAAACCGATGTTCCTGCCTATCGTACTCCAGGTATGGAATGTGCAGAAATGCATTCCATGTCTATGGAATATCTCACCTATCCATGGATGAACCTCTTCTTTAAGGAAGATACTGATAAATATCTCTATCAGCATTTATGTGATGCTATCACCTTCATTCCATATGGTTGCATCATCGATGCCTTCCAGACTTATGCCTACGAACATCCAGAACTCACTCATGAAGAAAGAAAAGCCTATTGGAGAGAATTGGAAAAGACCTATCTTCCACATAGACAGTACAAAGATAACGCCTTCCTTGAAAACGGCGGTTATTGGGAAAGACAACATCACGTCTTTGAAAACCCACTCTACTATCTTGATTACACCATCGCTCAGGTCGTCTCTTTAGAATTCTTCTCGGAATCCTGCAAGGATCACAAAGCTGCCTTTAACAAGTACATCGCTTTTGATAGACTTGGTGGTAAGTATCCATTCAGAAAGCTTCTTGAAAAAGGTAACATCGCTAACCCATTTGATGGCGATACCTTAAAGAAAGTTGCTGAAGAAGTCATGGCCTATCTTGCTAAGTTCAATCCAACCGAATTAGATAAGTAACAACTTCAACAATTTAAAAACAAAATGGCTAGTTCTACAACTGTAGATCTAGCCATGTTTTTGTTTTGATTTTGATTTCTCCTTGGACTTAGTCGCTGAGATGATAAAGCGACATGAGTAGGTGATGATTTATGAACAATCACCACTTCTCTGAGAAAAACATTAAATCTTATTGTCGTGCTGTTCGGATTGTTGTTTTACAGTCTTATATTCAGTCTGTGCTCTTTTTCGTCTTTCTGGCGTGAAAAGAATAGCAAAGAGTCGACCGATCCAGACAAAGGGAATGAGCACTTTGGTTTTATAGGCTAACGGATGAGAGGTCTTATAGTAAGACATAGGTGGGAAGACCCTTTTCATGAGGTAGGATTTGGCAGCTTCTTTGCTGTCTTTTCCTTTCTTCATCTCTCTATCAATACCCTGCTTTACCGCATGGTCGGTGGTTCCATAAGTACCAGAGGAGACTAGGAAGAGGAAGTATTCTTCGTCTAATTCTCCCTTATGGTCAATCAAAGCATTGTTGATAGCCTGTAATCGACAATCTAAATCATAGATTTCTAATTCTTTTTCTAGTGTTTCTACTTCTTCTTTGTTGAGACTTGGTTTGTTTTTCAAGTAGATATAGATATCAATTAAGGTTCTAAGACCGATACCACCAAAGGATTCATGTTTGTTGGCATGAGCGATGAAGTAGACATAGAATTCTTCATCAGACATGAGATGCATGTAGGAGTGATGATTGATTCTCTTGTTTCTAGTTAAGGTATCTCTGAAATAGGAATAATAAGACTTGCTTCTTTCATCAGATTCGGAGAACAAGAAACGATGAATCTCGAAGTTGAGACTTGGTTCTTTATAGTATTCATCATGGGGAGAACCTAGACTAGATGGTCCAGCATCATATCCCTGGGAAAGGAAATACTTCTTGGTATCTTTCATTCTTGTCTCATCAATCAGGATGTCGTTATCGGCAAATTCTCTTGATCCTAAAGTAGGATACATGGAATTTAAGATGACACCTTTGACAGGAAGATAGTTGATTTTGTTTTCTTCAAAGAACTGATAAAGTTTGTTTCTCTCTTCTTCAAAGAGATAGGTCTTTCTTAAGTTCTTTAAAAAGTGATTGCGAAAGTATTCTTCAATTTTAGGATTATCCAGTTTCGCAAAGTAATGATATTTATCTAAAGCACAGTATAGAAATGCAGTGAGAGAATGCTCTTTTGCAAGTTTTGCCATATTCTGGAATTCTTCTTTGCTGAAAGAGGGAAGTTCTACTTCTTCCTCCTTCAAATAAGGACTGAATACCTTGAATAGATTTAATCCGGCTTGTAAAAGTTCTTCTTTGTTCATAATTGTTCTTCCATATTAAGTACTTTAGAAAAATAACGATAGTTATCATGGTGATGAGTCACCATGATGAGTGTCTTATTTTCTAATTGAGAAATATTCTCTAAGACTATATTTTCACTTTCTTCATCAAGAGAAGCGGTGGCTTCATCCATCAAAAGAATCGGAGCATCAGAATAGATGGCTCTGGCAATCGAGAGACGTTGTAACTGACCAAGAGATAAACCAGCACCTTTTTCTCCTAGACGGGTGTTTTCTTTTTCAGGAAGCGTAGCTACAAAATCACAATTGGCGATCGTTAAGGATTTCTGCAGTTTTTCTTCATCGACTTTCTCATCAAAGAAAGAGACTGCTTCTTTGATGGTACCAATCAACAGTAAATTTTCCTGAGGAACATAACCAAATAACTTCTCATAAGAATTCAAGGAAGTCTCATTGTTATTTGTATCAACAATAGAGATTCTTCCTTCTTCTGGTTTACATAGGTTGAGAAGTAATTTTAAGAGAGTGGATTTACCACAACCAGAATGACCGACTATGGCAAGTTTTTCACCTTTATGAATATTTAAGGAGAAATCTTTTAAGACATCAACACTGCTATTTTCTTTCTGATAGGAGAAAGAGACGTGATCAAGTTTGATAGAAGAGAAGGATTCGTCATAGAACTTCTTACCATCGATCTTATCTTCTTTTTTCAGATTCTCATCACATAAGGATTTGATTCTCTCTCCACTAGAAGCCATCGTGTAATAACGAGGGATAAAGGAAGTAAGAGAAGCAATTGGTGTCTGAATCTGAGAAACCAACGTGATGATAGAAACAAGTGAACCAATCATCATAGTAGAGTTGATGATGTTGATACCAGAGAAGATCAAGGCAAATAAATAAGAGAAATCAAACAAGATGACATAACCGATAGAACAGATACAAGAGAAGAGGTTTCTCTTCATTCTCGCATCATGATAATCGTTCATCTTTTCGTTACCTTGTTTATTCATCAAGACTTCTTTGGCAAAGGAATGAACGACGGCAAGAGAACGTAGTGTTTCGGCAAAGAAGATTCTCTCTGCACCATCTTTTTCTCTGACATTCTTGTGAAGAACCTTCATTCTCTTTCTCATGAAGTAGGTTAAGACAAGAAGGAAGACAGCAACCGGGATTAAGACAAGACCAAACTTCGGTGCAAGATAGATGATTGAAGAAAACGCAGCAATGAATTGAACAATCATCCTAGATAATCCAGGATAAAATGTCACCAGACTTTTGGATACGATTTCACAATCGCTGGTCATGCGATTGATCCATTCTTCACTGTGAAGGGCGCTGACCTTGGTGTAGTCTTCGCATAAGGTGGCATCTAATAGTTTTGCTTTTAATAAAATCTCGATTCGACTCGCCGTATGTTCTTTAAAGTATCGATCTAAGAAACTGATGATGATCTGAAGAAGGAATAAAGAGCCTAAGATTAAACAATAAAGAATGAAGCTATTCTGGTCTTTCTGATTGACCGCATTGACAATAAAACGAAGAAGGAAAGCATTAGCAACCGAAATCAATCCACCAAGTGTTTCTAAGATAACCAAAAAAATAACCATCTTACGTTGGTTGATACTCATCTGGTTAATCCATTTCATGGTGGAACGATTACTATTTGTTTTCATGTTTTTTACGTTTGAAATGATTTATTGTTCTTCTCGGAAGAGCAAAACAGAATAAAAAGAATCTTCGAATGGGGTGAATAGCGATATAAGTATGACAATACCAGTAGTATTTCTTGCTGGTAGCTAAATCAATCTTCTTATCTTTTCTTTCAATGGTAGTAAGAATTCCTAGGATATCTTCTTGTTTGATATCTTTTTCTAACCAGGAATTGTGATCGCCATTGATAATCAAAGAGCCATCCTTCTTGATCTTGAGGATTCTATGAAGGGTGTAGTGATTACCTCTTTTATGATAGAGAACAACATCATATTTCTTTAAAGGAACAGTTGGATCTCTTTTAACGATGGTCAAGACGTCACGGTTTTCCTTGATCAGTGGTCTCATACTAGAGCCCACATTCTTATAGGTGATGCTACCCTCTTTTAATAAGAGTTCTTCAATCATATTATTCAAGTACAGCCTTGATTTTTCTTAAACCAGCTAAGAAGGCATCTAAATCATTCTTGGCAGTATTTTCATCAATATCATATTCTTTCATGATGTCTGCTAGCAGGGTTTCAAAAGTGGTTTCTTCTTTTAAATGATCGACGATAAAAGAACCGGTCTTATTTATATTGACCATGCCTTTAAACTTCTCACCTGTCTTTCCAACAGCGATTAAGACAGCACCCTTGTCGGTATCATGTTTGATAAAATCAGGATTTAATCTCATAAGTTGTTTTCTCCTATTTCTTTAAGATTTCACGAATAGAAACTTCAGCGGCTTCTATGTCTGGTCGACAATAGATTTCATAGCAATGGATCTTGGTGGATAATAGGTCAAGCAAGTCCATCACTCTACTTGCCATCTCTGGAGTTCTTCCTTTGTAGCATTGAGAAACTAACAGTGGGAAGAAGACTACTGGTTCTATTTCATTGACGTAGTTTTCTGTTCCTCTTTTGATCTGGGTGATCGCTTTTAATGGGGCAAAGGTATTACAACCTCTTCTCTCCTTACCGTTGAATGGAGAAGAATATAAGGTGATCTGATTCTTTTTCACCTCGATAAAAGGTTTATCATCATTGATCCAGATCATTTCATCTTTTAACTGCTCTTTAATTAAGTTGGTATGGGTAGATTTACCCACCCTGCTTCTAGCGGTATATAAATAGGCGTTACCCTGATACTTGATCGCAGAGCCGTGGAAAGCAATGATATCATCTCTATAGAGGGTTTCAGCAATTTTTCTATGAAGGGCGGTGATTTCTAAAACATCATCCGTAAATGGATATTCGTTTAGTCCTCTTTCATATTCGATATCCTCTTGAGAAATCTCAAGAGCATAATCCTCCGGACATCTTTCTACAAGAAAGTCTTGGCAATAAGTTTTTACTGCCTCATGAAGAGAAGAAACTTTGATGATTTTCTTAGCGATACTTAAATAAAAAGTTTCCATATATATTTATTATATTTGATTTATTCCTAAAAAAACTAAAATTCAAGAAAAAACGTTGCTATTGCTAGCAACGTAAGGATTTAAATCCAAGGAAGTACAATCGATCCACCAGTTTCCGATGAGGAAGAATCATCATCAGAAGAGTCTTCTTGTGAGGAAACTTGCGTGCTGCTATCTTCCGTAGTGGAAGATTCAACAGAAAAGTTTTCTGACGAGGAACTATCTTCTAAGGAAGAACTATTCTCACCGGAAGAACTGTTATAAGAAGAGGTTGGTGTGCTACTTGTCACAGAAGAAGTATTCTCTTCACAAGCTACCAACATACCAGCAATCGCTAATAAAGGAAAGATATGCTTTAATTTCACGGCAACATTATAGCAGTTTATAGATAAAAAGAAAAATGTCGCTTTCGATTTCCTGAAAGCGACATCTAGATATTCTTAAAGGGTTGGTGCTTTAGGAGCGTTACCTCTAAACAAGTTTAAGAAACCCATGTTGAGGTAAGCGTTATACTTCAAAGCGGCTTTGTTATAAGCGTAGTAGATAGAATTCTTATCTTCCATATCCATATAGGAGACTTCTTCAAGTTTCTTATCTAACTCTCCATACTTATCGAGCAATCTCTTTTCCTTGAGATACTTTCTATAGTAGAGAATCAGGAAGTCATCCATACCTTTGACTTTAGCGATATCCACCGGAACCTTCTGGAACTCTTTTTCGGTTTCACTAGTAGTCTCTACCAGGTTCTTTGGTAAGTGACGACCATCGTTTTCCATGGTGTTCTTGGTATTGAGAATGTGTTCAAATCTTTCTCTTTCCTTTGGAGCGATACCATCAAGAAGAGCAAAACACTTCTTTTGAGCTCCGTTCATAAATAACTTGATGATCAAAGCAGCGATTAAATAAATAGCGATGATCGCAACAACGACAATGACATATATCCACCAATTTTCCATAATTTTTGTCCTCTTAAACTAATTTTGCCAAGACATTATAATATAAAATTCCTGAATTGCAAGTCGAAGTGATAATTATTTAGACGTACATCCATGTTCTTGGTATTCCCTGCTTCTCCAAGGCCTTGGAGAAGCACGCCTCGGCTG
>CACXYG010000007.1 GCA_902771745.1 uncultured Erysipelotrichaceae bacterium
ATCCATATCCTCTTTACTTTCTTGATATTGGTCGCCTATCTCTTCATCTTCTTGAAATTCTCCTTCTTCTTAGAGGCACGAATCATGAATGAATCCAGAACTGATGAATTGACCCAGATTCATAACCGTTATGGTCTTTACGATTATCTAGAGACCATCGATGATAAGATCAACTGTCATTTAGCGATCTTCGACATTGATGATTTCAAAAAGGTCAATGATACTTATGGGTATGTCTGTGGAGATTAGATTTTAAAATCTATTGCGGAAATTGCTACAAACACTTTAAAAGATAACTTCACATGTCGTTATGGTGGTGAAGAATTCATCATCATCTTCAAAAACGATATCCATGCCAGTTATGTGTTCCAACAATTAGAAGAATTAAGAAAGAACATTGAAGCCTATCATTTCGAATTTGAAAACAAACCGCTTCATATCACCATTACCATCGGTGCTGCAAAATACACAAAACAGACCAACACTACCAAGGCCTGGATTGAGCAAGCCGATAGCAAACTTTATGACGGTAAGCAATCCGGTAAGAATAAGACGCTGATCTAATCACTTGAAAATTTGTAATGAACCCCTCTTATTGGACCAATGAGAGGGGTTCATTTCATTTGTCTTGCACCAGTTATCAAAAGTGCTTGTTTTCTATTTTCTTTCCATCGTAATAAAAAATCATCATTCCTTAATTATAAGATATGTAACGGAAAACTGTAAGTGATTTTGGGCCAAAAATACGGAAAACTGCAAGTGATTTTGGGCCAAAAATACGGAAAACTGCAATTTGAAGTCATTCCATCACGAAAATGCAACATTTAATATAAAAAATGTCCATAACACCTAGAAAAACGTCTCTAGTTGGAGAAAAATGTCCGAGTATAACTTTTGTATCATTAATGAAGGACACAACAAATTCAACAACTTGTTGTACACATTTATTCCCAATAAGTTTAATTATGTAAAGAAAAAAGGCTTGATACGATATTGTATCAAACCTATTGTTCTTTAATGGAGCAGCCAACGGGAATCGGACCCGCATATACAGCTTGGGAAGCTATCGTTCTACCACTGAACTATGGCTGCAAAGCATAGATGCCAAGCACGAAGCTTGGCATCTAAGAATTACAGATTTACTTTAACAACTGATCGTCAACTGGGTTGAGGATAGAGTCGTTTTCAACCTTGCTTTCCATTTCGCCAGATGGCATTGGAAGAGCGGAAGAGACAATATCAGAATCATCCTTCTTGAGGTCCTGATCTTCGACATCATCACCGATTGGTAATAATGGGTTGATACCAGTACCAGCTGGGATGAGCTTACCGATCATGACGTTTTCCTTAAGACCTTTAAGGCTATCGACCTTGCCCTTGATGGCAGCGTCGGTTAAGACGGAAGTGGTCTGCTGGAAGGAAGCGGCAGATAAGAAGGATTCAGTATCCAAGGCAGCCTTAGTGATACCTAAGACGATTGGACGACCGACAGCTGGATAACCAGCATGCTGTAAGACCTTGTCATTCTTCTCAGTGAAGGTGACATCATCGACTTTCTGACCTGGTAATAAGTCAGTGTTACCGGCGTTGATGATCAAGAGCTTATTGGTCATCTGACGGACGATGATTTCAAGGTGCTTATCAGCGATGTCGATACCGGCGTTAGACTTGTAAACGCCCTTAACATCCTTGATAAGGTAATTTCTGACAGTAGTCAAGTCGGTGCAATCAAGCAATTCCTTTGGATCGATGTGACCCTTGGTTAAAGCCTGACCAGCGATGACGCTATCGCCTTCCTTAACAGTAGGAACAGCGTTTGGATAGGAGATGAATTCCTTTGTTTCCAATTCGTTGGCAATGGTGAAGACATGTCTTAAACCGATTTCCTTGACTTCTTTGACCGTACCACGAATATGAGTGATCAAGGATAAATCCTTGGCCTTTGGATGACGGACTTCAAGTAATTCCTGAACACGAGGTAAACCCTGAGTAATATCAGACTGACCAGCAACACCACCAGTGTGGAAGTTCTTTAAGGTCAACTGAGTACCAGGTTCACCGATGGACTGGGCGGCCATGATACCAACGGTATCACCGATGGTGGCTAACTTACCAGTGGCAAGGTTACGGCCGTAACACTTGATACAAACACCATCCTTAGATTCACAAGTGAGGACGGAACGGATTTCAACTTCTTTGATGCCAGCCTTAACAACTTCGGCAGCAACTTCTTCGTTCATGCACTTATCCTTAGAAGCGATGATTTCACCAGTTTCTGGATGGATGATATCGTGCATTGGATAACGGCCGACAAGACGATCTTCCAAAGAGGAAATCATAGAGCCATCATCACCACGAAGTTCACTAACCATGAGACCGTGGTCGCAACCGCAGTCTTCTTCTCTGATGACAACGTTATGAGAGACGTCGACAAGTCTTCTGGTCAAGTAACCAGAGTCAGCGGTCTTTAAGGCAGTATCAGAACCGTTCTTACGGGTACCGTGAGTGGAGGAGAAGTATTCGGAGACGGAGAGACCATCAGCGTAGCAATCGGTAACTGGAGTTTCGATAGCGACACCGTTGGACTTTAACATACAACCCTTCATACCGATGAGCTGCATGTAGTTATCGAAGGAACCACGAGCACCGGATTCCATCATCATGAACATTGGGTTACGTGGAGCATCAGCCATACGCTGACGTAACATCTTGGTCATTGGCTTGGACTTGACGTCGTTCCAATAAGAGATGATAGCGTTATGTCTTTCATCTTCAGTGAAGTAACCAAGTTCGAAGTTTTCCTGAATCTGATCGACGGCCTTGAAACCATCTTCGTAGAGTTTGTCACGGCCTTCAAGTGGCTTCATATCGTCAAGAGAGACGGTCAAACCAGACTTGGTGCAATAATCAAAGCCCTGATTCTTGAACAAGTCCATGATGTGAGCTGTCTTGACAGCATCTTCATCATAGTGATGGAAGATCTTATCCATCATGGTCTGAATGCCCTTCTTATCGATTGGGGCACGTAAAGGCTGTAACTTGCAATATTCCTTGAAGACATCGAAGTCATCGCCTTCCTTGAACTTGCCAGTGGCTAAGACAGCCTGATAGGCGTCAGTGACAGTGGTGAAGAAGGAATCTGGAGTCGCAACGAAGTTAGCGGCATAATCCTTCTTGGCGTTCTTATCATCACGATATGGGAAGTTGATGAATGGGAAATCATCTGGGAAGATCTTGTTGAAGATCAACTTACCGACAGTGGTAAGTAAGTAGGAATTGTTTTGCTTTGGAGTGAAGCAAACCTTGTTGAGGGATCTACCAGGGACAAAGACTCTGGTTCTCAAGGAGAGTTTACCTTCTTCATAAGCTAAGATAGCAGTTTCTGGATCGGTGAAAACCTTACCTTCATACTGGATATAGCTACGGAACTTTTCAGCCATCATTGGTTCGTTACGCTTTTCATAGTAACGAGCATACATCTCATTCATAGCGGCATCATCTTCCAAGGTAAGATAGTAGTTACCGAAGATCATATCCTGAGATGGGACGCAGATCGGCTTACCATCACTTGGCTTAAGGATGTTTCTATTGGCCATCATAAGGACCATGGCTTCCGCCTGGGCCTGACGGGAAAGAGGAACATGAACAGCCATCTGGTCACCGTCGAAGTCGGCGTTGAAACCAGGGCAGACAAGTGGATGTAAACGGATAGCCTTACCTTCGATCAAGATAGGCTTGAAAGCCTGGATACCAAGTCTGTGAAGAGTAGGAGCACGGTTTAAAAGAACTGGGTGATCCTTAGCAATCTCTTCGATGGCATCATAGACTCTTGGATCTCTTCTGGCGATGAGTTCATCGGCCTGTCTCTGAGAGGTGACGTTGGAATCTTTGGCGAAGATGAGATAGTGAGCGATGAATGGACGGAAGAGCTGGACAGCCATTTCACGTGGAAGACCACATTCATCCATGTTGAGGGATGGACCAACCGCAATAACGGAACGGCCAGAGTAGTCGACACGCTTACCGAGTAAGTTCTGACGGAATCTACCCTGCTTACCCTTTAAGGTAGAGGATAAAGACTTGAGAGTGTTACCGGAGATGGACTGAGAAGGCTTATTTCTCTTATCGTTGTCGATCAAAGCATCGACAGCTTCCTGAAGCATACGCTTTTCGTTAAGTAAGATAACGTTTGGAGCGTGTTCTTCAATTTCGTGTTTCAAACGGTTGTTCTTGATGATGACCTGACGATATAAATCGTTCAAGTCGGAGGTAGCATATCTACCACCATCAAGCTGCATCATTGGACGTAAATCCGGTGGGATGACTGGTAAGACAGTCAAGACCATCCATTCTGGCTTAACGCCGGAATTCTTGAAGGATTCAAGAACTTCAAGTCTCTTGATAGCCTTGATTCTCTTCTGGTTCTTTTCGCCAACACTAGCCTTGAGTTCCTTGGAAACAATTTCGATTTCATCATCGAGTTTGATTTCCTTTAATAACTTGAGGACAGCTTCAGCACCGATACCGAATTCCGCACCAGTATACTTGTGGATATACTTGGAAGTGGTGAAGAAATCAAATGGCTGAGATAACTTGGAGATGCTGTGGATGTAGTTCATACCCTTGATGTAATCTGGATCGCCATCGTGAATCTTGCCGCATGGTAAGATTTCCTGTTCGATGACAGAAGCGAAAACATCACGAGCAGTTCTTTCGTCAAGAACCTGACGGTACTTCAAGATCTTGGAGATACCTGGGTTGGTGACAATATGAGAAACGAAATAGACAACTTCTTCAAGCTGCTTTGGTGGGATACCAAGAGTGAGACCCATCTTAGATGGGGAACCTTTGGCATACCAGATGTGAGTACAAGGGAAAGCTAACTGGATATAACCCATTCTTTCTCTTCTGACGGCCTTGAGGGTAACCTCAACGCCGCACTTTTCGCAGGTCTTACCAGCGAAAGAAGATTTCTTGTACTTGCCGCAGTGACATTCATAATCCTTGGCAGGGCCAAAGATCTTTTCGCAGAACAAACCATCTGGTTCTGGTTTCTGAGAACGGTAGTTGATGGTTTCTGGTTTGGTAACCTCACCTCTACCCCATTCTTTAATTTTTTCCGGACTGGCAAGACCAATCTTGATTGCCTTTAATCGGTTTAAATCAAACATGTTTCAGGTCCTCCTTATTCCATATCGTCATCGGCAAAGTCTTCGGTTTCAGCATTCTCATTGTCAGAGAATTCATCATCGATTTCTTCGTCGAGGGCGGCGTTTCTGGCATCTTCGAGTTCATCTTCTTCGTCTCTCTTCGTATCGAAGTTGACGATATCATGATGAGTTCTACGGCCTTCACGTTCAGCCTCTTCAGAAATGGTATCCATATTGATAGGCTGATTCTTATCATCGAGTAAGTTGACATCGATACCTAAACCCTGTAATTCCTTGATGAGAACACGAGTAGATTCAGGCATATTTGGCTTAGAGACCTGGTTACCCTTCAAGATAGCTTCATAGGTCTTGTTTCTACCGACCATATCATCAGACTTGATCGTGAGCATTTCCTGTAAAGTATAAGCGGCACCATAGGCTTCCAAAGCCCAGACTTCCATTTCACCGAAACGCTGACCACCATTCTGGGCCTTACCGCCTAAAGGCTGCTGAGTGACCAAAGAATATGGACCGATAGCACGAGCATGAATCTTATCTTCGACCATGTGGTCAAGCTTAATCATGTACATGACACCGACAGCAATTCTGGAATCGAATCTTTCACCGGTCTGACCGTCGAATAAGACAGTCTTACCATCGCTATCAATTCCGGCTTTTTCCATGAACTGAGCGATTTCTTCATTTGTAGCACCATCGAAGACAGGAGTGGAGACCTTGATACCTAACTTCTTACAAGCTAAGCCTAACTGGACTTCCAAAACCTGACCGATGTTCATACGGGAAGGAACACCCATTGGGGAGAGCAAGATATCAACTGGAGTACCATCTGGTAAGTATGGCATATCTTCAACAGGTAAAACTCTGGAGATAACACCCTTGTTACCGTGACGGCCGGACATCTTATCACCGACCTGGATCTTTCTCTTCTGGACAACATAAACCTTAGCGGATTCTAAGACATCTGGTGGTAATTCATCACCCTTGTCTCTAGAGAAGGTACGGACATCAAGAACAATACCTTCACCGCCATGAGGAACTCTTAAGGAAGTATCCTTATCTTCATCAGACTTAGAAGAGAAGATGGACTTCAATAAGTGATCGTTATTGGTTTCAGTGACTTCACCCTTTGGCGTGGTCTTACCGACCAAGATATCGCCTTCGTGGACTTCTGTACCAGGAACGACAATACCCTTTTCATCCAAATAGGTCTTCTTATCTTCACCGAGGTTAGGAACATTACGAGTGAACTCTTCATCACCTAACTTGGTCTTACGTCTTTCAATTGGATATTCTTCGATGATGAGGTTGGTGAATAAATCCTGATTGACGCATCTTTCAGAGATGACAACAGCGTCTTCATAGTTGTAACCGTGCCAGGTCGTGAAGGCGACAACGGCGTTCTGACCTAAGGCAAGTTCGCCCTTATCCATAGATGGACCATTGGCGATGATATCACCAGATTCGACATGGTCACCGACATGGACCTTTGGAGACTGGGAGATACAAGTACGCTTGTTGGAACGGACAAAGCTTCTTAACTTATAGACTCTCTTGACACCATCATCCTGGATGATGACGATCTGACGAGAGTCGACATAATCGACATAGCCTGGCTTATCAGCGAGTAAGGCTTCACCAGAGTCGTGAGCAATCTTTTCTTCAAGACCGGTACCGACAAATGGAGCTTCTGGACGGAGAAGTGGAAGAGCCTGACGCTGCATGTTGGAACCCATCAAAGCACGCTTACCATCATCATTCTCAAGGAATGGAATACAAGCGGCGGCGATGGAGACGATCTGCTTTGGAGAAGCGTCGATCAAATCGCAATCTTCAGCCTTGGCAGTGATATATTCACCGTTGAAACGAGCGGCGACAGTGTCGTCTTCGATTCTGTTGGTTTCTTTGTTGACAACAACGTTAGCCTGACAGATGACATGATTTCTTTCTTCAGCGGCAGTGAGCCATAAGACATTATCCTTATTGTTATCGACAATACGATCATGAACTGGACGATAAGGAGTCTGTAAGAAACCATATTCGTTAACCTTGGCATAACAGGCAAGGTTAGAGATCAAACCGATGTTCTGACCTTCTGGAGTTTCGATTGGACAGATTCTACCATAGTGAGTTGGATGAACGTCACGAACCGCAGAAGAGGCTCTATCTCTGGTCAAACCACCGCGACCTAAGGCGGAAAGACGACGCTTGTTGGTAAGTTCAGCAAGTGGGTTGGTCTGATCCATGAACTGAGATAAGGAGTCAGAGTTGAAGAACTGGTTGACAGCGCTGGTTAAAGATTTGATGTTGATAAGAGAGGAGATGTTCATGCTAGCAAGATCGGAAGTTGACATTCTATCATGGATGGTTCTCTTCATCTTGGATAAACCAGCACGGAACTTATCCTGGATCAATTCGCCAACGCAACGGACTCTCTTGTTGCCAAGATGGTCAGTATCATCGGTATAACCGATACCATCGATAAGGTTGAGCATATAGGATAAAGAAGCAACGATATCAGGAATAGTGACATAGGTCAGATTGATGGTTAAGTCAGTACCAACAACATGGATGACCTTTTCTGGATCGTTTGGATTCTTGATCTTTACTAAATTGACACGATTGTGATTATCTAATTCTTCGTTGGAAGATAAGATAACAGTATGATTTTCGTTGTCATCAAAGAAGTTTTCTCTCTTCAAGTTGAAGACTTCTTCGGTGGTTAAGGTATGACCAGCTTCAAAGACGATTTCACCATCTTTGGAGATGAGATCTTCCGCTAAGGTCTGTTCGATCAAACGTTCATAGACACCTAACTTATCGTTGATCTTGAATCTACCGGCCTTACCCAAATCATAATGTTCGTTTTCAAAGAAACGCTGCTTTAAAGTCATAGCAGCAGACTGGGCAGTGTAAGGTTCACCTGGACGCAACTTTCTGAAGATAGCACCGACAGCTTCATGAGCTCTGTCGACAGCGCCCTTGTTGGCGTTTACGGAGTTCTTTTCCAAAGCTCTGGCTAAGTAAGAGTTCTCGCCAAAAAGACCGACAACACCAGTGACTGCTGGAGAAGCAGAACCATCGGAGTTGGCTGGTAAGGACTGATCAGCCAAGCTATCAGAATCAGAAACAAGACCCAAAGCTCTAAGTAAAACAAGAGCAGGAACCTTCTTCTGTTTATCGATACGGACAGAGACAAAGTCACGGCTATCAGTTAAATATTCAAGCCAGATACCTCTTGCTGGAATGATATCAGAACCATAGACAAGGTTGATTTCATTCTTGGCGTCGTTATCGGACTTCTTGACAGTGACTTCATCCGCTTCCTTAGAAACATAAGCACCTGGAGAACGGACTAACTGAGAAGCGATACACTTTTCAGAACCGTTGATGATGAAAGTGCCAGAAGGAGTGATCCATGGGAAGTCACCCATGAAGATCTTCTCTTCAGAAACAGTTCCATCAGGATGCTTTAAACGCAAAGTGACATGAAGAGGAGCAGAGTAGGTCAAAGCGGAGACTTTACATTCAAAATAGCCATGCTTTTCATCAGCATTGCCCCATTCCGATTTGACATAGTCTAATTCCGCGATCTGCTCAGTATCAGTTTCATGACCACGCGTATCTTTATTAGACTGAATTGGGAAGATGTCCTTGAAGACTTCATCTACACCCGTTTCAGAAAACCACTTAAAAGACTGAAGCTGCACGTCGCAAAGATTTGGTAATGGGACGTTAGAGAACGTCTTACTCATATCAATACGGCCAGTGCGAGTTCTTTCGTATTTATTAAGATCTAATTCTTCCATATATTTACCTCGTGTCTTTCTTCCGTACACACATTACGGTAGTTAAGTTGTTTAAGGCTTTTTTCGAATAAAAAAGTCGAGTTTTCGTGTGTATAGACCCGACTCCTTATAGACAACTAAGCCCACACCTCCCCCTAAGGGGCGATGTGGGACTAGGATACGCAAGTGAAATACGGATTACTTGACTTCGACTTCAGCACCGACAGCCTTGAGCTGTTCAGCGATGGATTCGCCTTCGGATGGGGAGACCTTTTCCTTGATGGCGACTGGAGCCTGATCAACAAGCTTCTTGGCATCCATTAAGCCTAAGCCAGTGATGGCCTGGACAGCCTTGATGACCTGGACCTTGGAAGCACCAACACCCTTTAAGGTAACGGTGACTTCGGATGGACCTTCAGCGGCAGCAGCAGCGGCTGGAGCAGCAACACCAGCGGCGGCCTTGACACCGAATTCATCTTCGATAGCATGGACTAAGTCCATGATTTCGACCATATTCATTTCCTTTAAACCGGCAATGACATCTTCTTTAACTAATTTAGCCATTTTAGTTTTCCTCCATTAATGGTTCTATTATTTTCGACTAGACAACGACATGCCGATTATTCGGCGAGAGCACTGGCGCCTTCTGGATCGTTCTTCTTGCCAACTTCTTTTGCAGTAAGAGCAAACTGAACGAGTGGGGCTTCCAATACAGATAAGAGACGAGCCAAAGCACCATCTCTGCCACCGACACTAGCTAAGTCATTTAACTGGTCAGCATTGCAGAAGGTACCATCGAGCATACCGCCCTTGACAGTGAAAGTCTTCTTGTGAGCTTTAGCAAAATCGCCTAAGACTTCCAATCCAGCACCGGCTTCATCAGCGGTAACTAAGGCAGAAGGTCCCTTGAAGAGATCATCTAATTCGGAAAGGCCATCTTCATCGACAGCTTTCTTCATTAAGGTGTTCTTCTGGACGGAGAGCTTAGCACCGGCTTTCTTTAAGTCGATTCTGAGTTGGTTGACTTCAGCAACAGATAAAGCGGAATAAGAGACAACAACTGTGGTGTGAGAAGCTTTTAAGATGTCGTTTAATTTAGCAACGACTTCTTTCTTCTCAGCTAAGATCTGCTGATTCATCTTTTCACCTCCTCTTTTTAGGTTTGGTGTATTTAAACAATATACTTTGTTGACTTTTGTAAGTTAGTTACTCAATCCTCGGTAACATGATTAAGCCGTTTATCTATCGGCAGTTACTGTCTTAGGTATATTGAGACACCCGAATCATGGGATACAACGACACGACTGATATATTAAATAGTAGGAATTAGAGATTGACCTTGATGGCTGGGCCATAGGTAGAAGAGATAGTAGCGGAGAGAATGTAGGTACCCTTGACGGCAGCTGGCTTGATCTTGTTGATGGTTTCAACAACAGCCTTTAAGTTTTCAGCAAGCTTAACAGCATCGAAGCTGGCCTTACCGAAGTTGACGGCTAAGTTGCCATCCTTATCGTTACGATAGGAGATCTTACCATTCTTGATTTCCTTGACAGCGTTGGCGATATCTGGAGTGACAGTACCAGTCTTTGGGTTTGGCATTAAGCCCTTAGGACCTAAGACACGACCCATACGGCCTAAAAGACCCATCATGTTTGGAGTGGCGACGATGACATCGAAGTCAAACCAGTTTTCCTTCTGGATCTTATCGAGCATATCCTGCTGACCGACGAAATCGGCACCAGCAGCAGTAGCTTCACTGACCTTATCAGTGATGGCTAAGACTCTGACAGTCTTACCGTTACCATGTGGAAGAGTCATGGCGCCTCTTAACTGCTGATCAGCCTGCTTTGGATCGATGTTGAGGTTGAAGTTGACGTCGATGGATTCGTCGAACTTAGCAGTAGCAGTCTTCTTGACTAATTCGCAAGCTTCTTCAATAGAATACTTCTTGCCCTTTTCGATGAGAGCTAAAGAAGCAGCATATTTCTTAGATAATTTTTTCATGATCAATGTTCCTCCTTTAGATTAGTCATCAATGACAATGCCCATAGATTTGGCAGAGCCTTCGACGCATCTTTCAGCAGCTTCAATAGAGTCGACGTTAAGATCTGGCATCTTGTATTCAGCGATCTTCTTAACTTCAGCTCTGCTGACGTGGCCGACGATATCCTTGTTGGAACCGCCGTGATCTGGACCCTTACGACCCTTTTCAACACCAGCAGCCTTTAATAAAAGGTAGGTGGTTGGAGTAGTCTTGAAGCTCATATCGAATGTACGATCTTCATAGATCGTGAGAATGCATGGGACGACTTCGCCTCTGCGATCGCCAGTCTTAGCATTGAATTCCTGGCAGAACTTACCACCGATACCGTAAGGACCAAGCTTCTGACCCAACTTAGCTGGGTTAGCTCCGCCGCCTTCAGCACGAATGATCATCGTTCTGGTGACTTTTTTTGCAGCCATTTTATTATCCTCCTATGACGTGCATGTGGTACTAACAGTTAGTCACTGACTTCCCACTATCAGACATACAAAGCGCCCAAAAAAGGGCATAGTACGCCTAACCTTACAAATTATACTAGCAACCCCCTCAACTTGCAACATATTTTTTAACTTTTTATTGTGTCTTAGAAGGAAATGTGGTATTTTATTCCTTGCCTTTATATTTAGGCTCACTGATGCACCGCTGGAGTGTCACTTGACCATGTGCAACAGGAAATCACAATTAATTCCAAAGGAGAAATAACTAATGAACAAACAGTTAGTTCAGCAGATTACTGCTACCCAGATCAGACACGATCTTCCTGAGTTCGAAGTTGGTGATACTGTCAAAGTCATGGTCACCATCCGTGAAAACGGTAAGGAAAGACAGCAGGCCTTCGAAGGTGTCGTCATTTCTATGCGCGGCGCTGGTGCTTCCAAGACCTTCATCGTCCGTAAGGATTCCGCTGGTGTCGGCGTTGAAAGAAACTTCTTAATCAACTCCCCATCCATCGCTTCCCTCAAGGTCATCAAGCATGGTAAGGTCAGAAGACATAAGCTCTACTACCTCAGACAGCGTTCTGGTAAGTCCGCTAGATTAAAAGAAGTCATCCATAAGGAAACCAAGGAATAACTTACCTACTAAACAAGTCGTATCTCTAAACCCTAATCTTATTAATTTAAAAGTGACAGCCGGCCAGTTTGGCCGGTTTTTTCTTTCCTGTTTATCCAAAGAAAAATATTTTAAGCCTGTCAATATAAAATACTTGACACCATTATCCAATAGGCTTATACTTTATCAGGTTTACAAAATCATAATTATCGGAGGATATATTATTTATGGTTAAAATTAGATTAGCTCGTAAGGGTAGAACTCATTGCGCTCAGTACAGAATCGTCGTCAGCGATTCCAGAAGAATCCCAAATTCTGCTGCTTTAGTTCAGTTAGGTTCCTGGGATCCAAATTCCAACACCTGCACTCTCAATGAAGAAGAAGCCTTAAAGTGGTTACTTCAGGGTGCTATCCCATCTGATTCCGTCAAGACCCTTCTTTCCAAGCAGGGCATCTACAAGAAGTTCTTAGATGCTAAGTTAGCTGCTAAGAAGGCCAACAAAGAGGCTAAGTAACTATGGAAAGCGAAACTAACCTCGATCTCACTGGGGATATCCGCTCTCTCATCGAACCGTTGGTTAGCAAGCCTGAGGCTGTCCTCATCAGACGTATGGACAAGCCCGAGCACCTTGGCAGAAAGGAACAAAATTATTTGATCCTTTGCGAAAAGGATGACCTCGGAAAGTTGATTGGCCGTCATGGCGTCATCTCCGACTCCTTACGCACCATTCTCAATGTCTCTGTCAAGAACATGAGAAAGAAAGTACATCTCCGTTTTGAATCCTTCGAAGAATTCAACGGCAACAAGTAAAATTCAAAAGTGGGGAGTTATCAATTAACTCCCCTCTTTCTTTGTTAAAAGTAGAAAGGTTTATAAAAAACATGGCAAAAAAGCAAATTGGTAAAATCGTCAATTTCTTCGGCTTGAAGGGTCAACTGAAGGTCTCTGTCACCTCTTCAAGTGCAAGTGAAAGATTCAAACCAGGCAAAAAGATTCTCATCGCTGATGCTACCGGTCAGGAAAAAGAATACAAGATCACTTCTTTAATGATCAAGAATGACCGTATTCTTGCTATCGGTATTGAAGGCTATGATGATATCAACCAGATTCAGGGTTTCATCGGTAAGGAAATCTATCAGAATGTCCGTGCTCCTAAAGGTGCCTTCTTCTATGATGATCTTATCGGTATGAATGTCATCGACGTTGATGGCAACGATCTTGGTGTGGTCGACCACATCGAAAAGATGCCTGCTTGTGAATATCTTGTTATCGGTAAGACGTTATACATCCCATTCTTACAGGAAAAGTTTATTGCCTCTGTCGATAAGAAGACCAAGAAAATCACGCTTACTCAACTCGGTACCGAAGCAACAAAATAATGAAAATCAAAATCATGACACTCTTTCCAAACTTCTATGCGGAGTTTATCAAGAGTTCTATTATCGGAAGAGCCATCTCTAAAGGACTTGTCGAAATTGAATTGATCAATATTCGCGACTATTCCTTAGACAAGAATCACCGTGTGGATGATCATCCTATCGGTGGTGGTGCCGGTCTTATCATGCGTATGGAACCACTGATGGATTGCTTAAAAGCAAACACCAGTGAAAAGACGCATAAGATCTATATGGGACCAAAAGGTCACACCTATTGTCAGCAAGATGCCATCAGGCTTAGCAAGATGGATGAAATTTGTCTGATCTGTGGTCATTACGAAGGGGTTGACGCCCGCTTTAGTGATTACATGGATGAAGAGATTTCCATCGGCGATTTCATTCTCACCGGCGGTGAGATTCCCGCTATGGCAATCACCGATTCTATTGTCAGACTTCTCAAGGGAGCTATTGCGGATGATTCCACCATGGAAGAATCCTTCAACAACACCATCTTGGAATACCCTCAGTATACTTATCCTAGAGAATACGATGGCAAAAGAGTTCCGGATATCCTCTTTAGCGGAAATCACGAGGTCATTAAGACTTATCGAAGAAGAGAAGCTATCCGTGAAACCTATGAAAAAAGACCTGATCTTTTTCATAAGATGACCTATAGCAAGAATGATGCCAAACTTATCAAACAGGTCATCAGTCATGATACGACATTGACACAAAAAGAATTAGACGCGATTGAAAAAGGCAAGAAATTTGTCTCCAACAAATAAGATGATAAAACCCCTCTGTGACCATTTAGGTCAACCAGAGGGGCTTTTCTTCTATCTTTGAATCTTCTTATGCCTGCTATAGTAAATGGCACGAATACAAAGCGAAATCAGATAAATAAAGACTAGATAGAGAATACCAAATAACATCGGTTGTAATATGGACAACCACGGCACTTGGATATGATAAATGATAGGAACAATAATCGCTATGACAATATGTGGGATAAACCAAGGCAGTTCTTCTATATCATTTGCAAGATTCGCGATTTCAGCAGAATTTTTATCGTAATAAAGGATAAAGATAAAAGCAAGGGCAAAGAATGTCGTAACCAATAAGCCAATCACACTCAGGGTAAAATATAGATGGCTGATGGTTGATTCATAATTTAAATCGTTATGTGGATAATAGATACTATCTACTGTGTGACGAAGCAAATAATCATCTTTCATTTCCAAGCGTAAGTCTTCTTTGTTCTCAGGCATCTTGTAAACAACAGAAATAGGATAACTGGTTGCATATGAATAGCAAAACGTTTCGTTGAAAATGTTGTTATTGTACATGCCTACTGGAGAGTGATAGTATGTTTCACCCGTATAGCCTGAAATGGAACAATACTGAGGGAATTTTCCCTCTACTCGATACACGCCAACAACAGTGACATCTCGAAAATATAGTTTATAATCTAAATGTTCTAATGATAATCTGGCTAATTGTATTTTTTTACCAACCACGTCTTCAATGCAATGAATATCATAGTCAAGAAACGCACCACCATAAATCATTTCTTCACATAAATCACATCCAATAGCAATCTGCAAGTCACCGTTTGGTTTCATTCCTTTGATAAATGTTGTGTCACTTGGTAAATCCTTGCAATGAGTTGGGAACCTTACGTCGGCTTTAAAAGGATCATATGAGTCGTCATAATGACACTTCAACTGAAATTGTTGATAAAAGAAATATCTCTTATCCGCAATGTCCAAATACTCAGCGCTTTGATCATGCCAGTTAACAGGGTATCCATATGAATTGATATACTCGTAATCCTGGTCATAGATATAATCAACTTTTGCCTCAGCTACTTCTGATTTGATGTGAGTCAAGTCATAAATATTGGTAATAAGAATCATGGATAAGCATGTCATTACCAGTGTCAAAATTCGAAAAATAATCCGTTTCATTTTTTATACCTCTTGGGGGTAACGATAAACATTTTTTGAAAGTATATCATCTTCAAATAAGCAATCCTGATTGTGAATGGGAATATTATTAGTCTCATTCAAATTTTTTACAGAAGGTTGACTAAAATCAAGAGAAGGAGTCAGATAGCAAGCCTGAAACAATACACATGTTGCAAATAAAAGCAATTTTCTCATAATGCTATCCTCAATCACTTAAATTTTAGCATTAACAAATTCATTTTTGTACAACAATTGTTTTAACCATTTTAAAAATTTAAACCAGAAAAATAATCACTAATCATGATATTAATTCGTTTTTTTAAAAAAATGGCAAAAATCCAGAATTATTGATAAAAACTGAGAGCGAAATTTATGTATTTTTCCTGAATTTTTGTCCTATCAGCACACAATCTTCAAATTTGTAAAATTCAACACCTGTATAACAAAAAATCTAATCGCCAAAAAAGACTATCATCAACCTGCCATAAAGCAAGTCAACAATAGTCTTATTAGATTACTATCTCTTCTTGAACTGCGACATCATCATTCTGGCAGCCATCGGATTACGTTGCATGTTCGCCATCTGCTTTTTCATGGTATCAAAGGATTCCACAAGCTTGGTGACGTCATTAGGCTGGACACCAGCACCCTTAGCGATACGAATCTTACGAGAAGTCTTGATGATTTCTGGTTTCTTTCTTTCCTGACGGGTCATAGAGTTGATGATGACTTCTGTCTTCTTCAACATCGCCTGAGCGGCGTCGACCTGATCATCATCCATCTTTGGCATATTAGGAAGCATCATCAGAATCTTTTTAAGAGGACCAAGACGATTCATCTGTTTCATCAAGGAAAGCATATCATTGAGGTCAAAGAGACCCTGTTGCATACGACGACTGGTCTTCTCCGCCTGAGAAGCGTCGATCTTTTCCTGCATCTCTTCGACAAGGGAGACAATATCACCCATGCCAAGGATACGGTCAGCCATTCTATCAGGATGGAAGTTTTCAAAGTCGGTAACCTTTTCACCAACACCAGCATACTTGATCGGAATACCAGTGAGTTTCTTGATGGATAAGGCAGCACCACCACGAGAATCACCATCTAACTTGGTCATGATAAGACCGGTGATCTTGATCTTGGAGTTGAAGGTCAAAGCGACATTGGTGGCGTTTTGACCGACCAAGGCATCCACCGTAAGCAAGGTCTCATCGACATGAACGGTAGACTGAATATCTTTTAATTCCTGCATCAACTTCTCATCGATTTCAAGTCGACCAGCGGTATCAAGAATCAAGATATTGTATTTTTCCGCACAGGCTTTTTCATAAGCAGCTCTGGCAATCTGAGGAACCGGAGTCCCAGAATGATCAGAGTAGGTATCAACCTGAGGATCACACTTCAAACCTAAGTTGGTCAACTGTTCGATAGCAGCAGGACGATAGACGTCAAGTGCGCCAAAGAGAACCTTCTTCTTGTTCTTGGTTTCAAATAACTGGGCAAGCTTCGCAGCCGAGGTGGTCTTACCAGTACCCTGTAAACCGACCATCATGATGACCGTTGGCTTACCATCCATACGGAATGGAATATCGTTATCACCATCGCCGAGAAGCTTTTCCATCTTGTCATGGACGATTTTGACGACCATGTCACCAGGAGAAACCTTAGTTAAAACCTTCTGACCGATAGATTCTTCTTTGACTTCCTTGATGAAGTCAGAGACAACATCATAATTGACATCCGCTTCCAACAATGCTTTTCTGACTTCAGAAAGCATTTCATCCATATTCTTTTCACTTAAGGTCGCCTGACCGCGCATCTTTTTAAAGATGGACGATAAACGGCTAGATAATCCTTCAAATGCCATAGCCTAATTCTCCTTTGATTTCTTCTATGATCTCTAGACGCTTCTTGCTATCCTCTTGGTTAGCAAGTTCATCTAACAAAACAGTTATCTTACCATTCTTCTTACCGATATGAAGATTGTTCTCGTATTTACTCAATTGCTTTTCCCCGTGGGACAAAGACTCAAAGATCGCATTGCGAGAAACCTTCTCGAGTTCTGATATCTCCGTAATGGAGTAATCCTCTAAATAGAACATCTCCATACGATGATAAATATTCTTCGTCAACAGTTTGCCATATATCAGTAACAACTCAGCAAACTTCTCTTTCTTCTGTAATTCGTTTTCCATAATGCTAGAACACAAAGGTGATCAAATCCACCAGACAGAAGAGAATACCGACAATGAAGAAGGTATACCAGAAACGAGGGTATTTATAAAAGTGCAGTCTATCTTCCCATTGCTGAATGATGGCAAAGGCAAACGATAAAACAACCGAAGTCAGAATTCTAGCCAGATAATAATCTGGAATCGTCATCTGGAAGAGAATACTGATTGCCATATTCATAACAAAGATGACGATGATCTGAATGAGGAATCTATAATTGAACATAACTATTCCTCTTCATCACCGATAAGTAAACCATAAAGGTACTTATCCAAATCAAACTCTTCCAAATCATCCATCTTTTCACCTAAACCGATAAACTTGACCGGAAGTGCAAGTCTATCACGGATAGAAAGAATAATACCACCCTTGGAAGTGCCATCCATCTTGGTGATGACAATACCCGTGATGCTGACAGCCTCCTTAAAGACACTGGCCTGATCAATACCATTTTGACCAGTGTTAGCATCAATAATCAATAACGCTTCATGCGGAGCAGCAGGAATGACCTTCTTGATGACTCTCACCATCTTAGAAAGTTCATCCATCAAGCCCTTCTTGTTCTGAAGTCTACCAGCCGTATCCACCAAAACCAGATCAAAATGCTCATCGACAGCCTTTCTCATCGCATCATAGCATAAGGAAGCAGGATCCGAATTTGGTCTAGAGATGATCTCAACACCAACTCTACCTGCCCAATAAGTAAGTTGTTCAACCGCACCTGCACGGAACGTATCACCCGCAACAAGTAAAACCTTCTTACCGCGAGTCTTATACTTATGCGCAAGCTTAGCAACCGTAGTCGTCTTACCAACACCGTTTACACCGCACATAAAGACAACCGTTGGACCATCCTTGACAAACTCAATATCGGTCGAGAACGAACCACCCTTATTGGCATAAGAGATGAACATCTTATCGATGAGTAAATCATTGAGTTCATGAGAATCGGTAATCTTCTTAGCACTGGCTTCCATCGCCGTCTCTTTGATCAATTCCAAAGAGAGAGAAACACCGACATCCGCTTCAATCAAAATACGTTCCAGAGAATCAAAATAATCCTGGTTGATGACCTTATTGGCAGCTGCAAGCTTCTTCAATCTCTCGGTAAAGCCGATACGAGACTTATCCAAACCCGCAACATACTTATCCTCAATCTCTTTTTCTTTTTCCTTCTGAGAGAGTTCCTTGACAGGTTCAGTCTTCACCTCTTCCTTGACAACAGGTTCTTCAACCTTAGGTTGACTAACAGGAACTTCTTCTTTGACTTCTTCAACCACTGGTTCAGAAACAGGCTGTTCAACCTCTGGTTGCACAGCAGGCTCCTCAACTTCAGTTTCTTCAACTACTGAAGTTGGTTCTTCAACTGCTGGAGTTGGTTCTTCAACAACAGGAGTCTCTTCAACTACGGGAGCTGGTTCAGCAACTGGAGCAGGTTCCTCAGCTGGAACTTCCTCTTTTGGTTCTTCAACTACAGGAGTCTCCTGTTTTACCTCTTCTTTATCTTTACGATGTGCAAATTTATTCTTAAGAAAACTGATTAAACCCATATTAATTACCTACTTTCTTGCTTAAGGCATCACTGGCTGCGTTGATTTCCGCTTCTTTGGTGTTATGACCCTTACCGATGCCTAAGGAGACATCTCCATATCTTGCTTCAACCGTGAAGCAGACATTCTCTGAATTCAAATTCTCTTGTTTGATGACGACATATTGAATGACAGCACCTTTTAACATCTCTTGCAAGCGAGACTTGGAGTCTCTCTTGATCGAGACGTTCATGGCTTCGTCTAAAAGTGGGGAATAGATCGAGATCAATAAATCACGGACAAAGTTATAGCCTTGATCGAGATAGACAGCTGCGATGAAGGATTCAAAGACGTCTTCATCGATATGCTTATGGAACTTGGTGTTATCTTTTTCACCCTGGGAATAGCGAACCAATTTATCAAATCCATAGACCTCTTCAGAAAACTGAGTCAAGGTCTTGCCTTCCACCAGAGCAGCTCTCATTCTGCTTAGGGCACCAGAG
>CACXYG010000008.1 GCA_902771745.1 uncultured Erysipelotrichaceae bacterium
GAATTAATTGTTTTATTAATTGATGAAAGACCAGAAGAAGTTACAGATATGGAAAGATCAATAAAAGGTGAAGTTATTTATTCTACATTTGATGAATTACCAGAACATCATGTTAAAGTTGCAGAGATGGTTCTTGAAAGAGGAAAGAGATTAGTAGAGCAAAAGAAAGATGTTGTAATATTATTAGATAGCATTACAAGATTAGCAAGAGCTTACAACTTGACAGTACCAGGCTCAGGTAAAACATTATCTGGAGGTTTTGATCCAGCAGCACTTCATAAACCAAAGAAATTCTTTGGAGCTGCTAGAAATATTGAAAATGGTGGAAGCTTAACAATATTAGCTACATCATTAGTTGATACTGGAAGTAGAATGGATGATGTAATATTTGAAGAGTTTAAAGGTACAGGAAATATGGAAGTTGTTCTTGATAGAGCAATGTCTGAAAGAAGAATATTCCCTGCAATAAACTTAAATAAATCTGGAACAAGAAGAGAAGACTTATTATTATCACAAAAAGAATTAAAGAATATATATGCTTTAAGAAAAGCATTTTCAGGATCAAATCAAATTGATGTTACTGAAGAAATAGTAAATCAAATTATTAAAACAAAAAATAATGATGAATTAATTGATAAATTGGATAAAATATTAAAATAAGAGATACTAGAGATAATAAGGAGAACTAATGAGATTAAGAGATAGGATTTCATTTAATAGACGTAAAGGTTTAAGTCAAGAAAAAATTGATGAATTAATTGAACTAGTTAATATCGAGGATTTATATTCAACTTCTAATGCTGAAAACAATAATGCAGCTAGTTACTTTTATAGTTACGTCTTAAATAATGATCGAGGAATGACTAAACAACAAATTATTGATAACATTGATTCTATAGCTGAATTATTTAATAAAATGGATAACGAAGATGTAAAAAGAGTTTTATATAGAATGGATCTACCAGCATAATGATGCATATACTAATGATTATGTTCGAAAAGTTGTTGATGTTATTCAAAGAACAGGATTACCATTTGAAACAAAACTTAAAGTATTAGAAGATAATTTCGAGAATTTTTCGAAGAATAAAGTATTTCTTGCGTCTATAATGAATGCAATGAATACAAGATATGTTCAGTCTCAGTTAAATAGACAACATAATAATGGTGTAATGGTTCCTAAAATTGGAAGTTCAAAATTAGAAACAAGAGTTAAGGTTTTAACTACTTCAGCAAGAGATTTAATTGAAAATGGTAGTTATGCTCATAGTCTTGCTAAAAAATCATATTCTGTTAGATCTTCAGGATATAACTTTGAAATTGGACCAGATGACAAGAAATTAAAAGCTAAATTAGATTTTATAAATGATTCTATGCATTTTATTGAATGGCCAAATTATTTAAATAACAAGGATTTATTAACAAAATTGCCTACTGACAAAATAATAAGATTATTATTAGATGAGAATATTACTAACAGAATGGCAATGGTTTATGATGATCCAAATAGAATGAGTATTATAAAAAATATGTTTGATAGACCTTATTTTGTTGAAGAATTACCAGATTTATTAGAAAATTTAAATTCTTATGATGTATTGTTTGCAAATATTAAGCCAGAAGATTTAGATAATCCTGAAAAAGCAAATAGATTAATAGATATTATTTTACAAGATAAAAATAATTATGCTCAGCTTACATCAATTGATCAACTTGATGATTATGAAAGATTACATACTGAAAAATGTTTGGAAATTATTAGAGACAAAGAACATAATGGCATGAAAGAAAGAAAAGATGCTTTATATTCTTTATTATTTCATTTAAATAGTGACCAAGTTGAAAATATTGTAAAAAAATATGGACAAGATGTTTTTAGTAGTGAAATTGATAAAACTAAATTATCTGAGTCAGATTTAAAAACATTAGAGATAATGAGCTCTTTGAAAAAATTATATGATGCAGATAATATTAATGAACTTTGTGATGAAATTTCAAAAAATGAAGAATTAATTGAACAATTAAAAAGTGAAAAAATATCAATAAAATATCCTTCATTAGAAAACCTATGTATAAACTTTTATAATAATCGTTTAAATGAAAAAGTTCTTGATCCAAATGCACAAAAATTATTAAAAGTAGAGGAATATAAAGGTCAAGATACTGAAATTAGAAAACCAAATTTATTTCAAAGAATTTTTTTAGGTAAAAATGAAGAATATAAAAAATTTAAACAATTTGAATCATTTAAATCACCTGGCTTAACACAGTATGTTAAAGCAACAAAAAGACAAAAATTATCAGATAGAGCAAAAAACGGAAAAGTGTATTTTACAAATATTTTTGGAAAAACAAAAATGCTTGGAATGCCAGAAGATAGTGGAAAAGGAAGAAATGTTAAGGTTTTTGAATTAGACCCTGAAAAAGAATTCTATATGTTAGTTAGAGTTGAGGGAGCATATAATGGACCTTATAAAGAACCTTATGATTATACAAAAGAAAAATTTCCGTTAAATAATCATGGAAATTGTAAATCATTAATTTCGAATTCAATGTTAGCTATTGCGAGAACTACTGAAAATTCAGGTCCTATTTTTGGATATTCTTCTCAAGAAAAAAATAGTTTGTTAATGATGGCACCATGGGATATAGCATCAAGAGATGAAAATAAAAAATTAGCGCCTAATAAAGCTAAATGGAATTTTAATAGCAGAGGAATTGAATTTAGACTTCCTAAATTTATGATTAATAGAACAAGACATAATCATAATGAATTAGTTAATGATAGATTAATGTTTGATGAAGATAGTCAATCATTTAAAATGGATAAACCACATTTTATCATTTACATGAAAGAATCTAATGCTACAGAAGAAGATATAAAAAAAGATGATAGATATAGACAAAGTTTTAAAGCTGCAGCACAGTTTAATGTTCCTCTATTGATAGTTGATAGAGAGAAGATTATAGAACATGAACAGAATAAAATGATTGAGTCAATAAAAGAATTATCTGAAGAAAAAGATATTGAAAAATTAACCTCTAAAATTCCTGAATTAATAAACAATTTTGAATGTAATTTAGTATCTCTAAGATTTGCAGAAGAAATGAAGGGTAAATATTTTACGGAAGATTTACAAAAAAAATTATATAGTGGAATTGAAAATAAAATTGAGGAAATAAGAAAAACAGATCCTAAAGCAGCTAAAGAAATAGAAAAAGCTTATGATAAAGCAATAATAGATGAGGTTAGTAAATACAAAACTAATACAGGGAAACCATTATATAGAGTTCAGCCATCAAATCATATAAAGAATCAATATTCAATTGCGCTAAAAAGGCAATCAAAGGAATTTGGAAAAGATCATTTAGCTGAATATATGAGAGCTATAAGTAAGACAGATTTATATAAAGATAATAAACATCATAGTATTGAACATATTCAAAAAGTAATGATTTTTACAAATAAAATAAGTGATGATATATGGACTATGTCAGAAGATTCAAGAAAGTCTATTCTGTCAGCGGTGGTAAGACCTGTGGTATCGGTATTCGTTTATTAAAGGGTGTCAAGCAGGTCTATGGTTATACTGCTGATTTATCTAAAAAGGCTTTATTAGAATTGGCTAAGGAATTGGCCTTAGGTTTTGATGGTAAGCAGGAATTGGAAGTCACTTCCTTAAAAGAGAAGAAGCATAAGAATCTCACTCCAATTGAGATTCCTCATGCTGCTTGGACGACCGAAGAAAAACTCGCTTATCTTGAAGAAGGTGAAAAAGTCGCCTATGGTGTCTCTGAAAAAGTTCAGGATGTCATGACCCGTCTCATGGAAGAAGATGAGCATGTTGAAATCTATAATTCTGATGGTGAAATCCATCAGGATGATAGATGCAGAACAAGAATTATGGTTTTAACTGTTGCCAGTGATGGCAAACAGTTCCAGCAGGACTTTTCAGGCCCAGGTTTGTCCAAGGGCTTAGAGTTCTTAAAGGAGACTGACTTTAAAGCCTTATGCAAAGAAACTGCTGAAACAGCGGTTGCTCTATTAGATGCTCCAGAGGGTCCAAGTGGGGAAATGCCAGTTGTTCTTGGTAACTATTTTGGTGGCGTCTTATTCCATGAAGCCTGCGGTCATCCATTAGAAGGTAGTGCGATTTCTAAGGATACCTCTCCATTTGCTGGTAAGCTTGGTCAGAAGATTGCATCTGATGTTGTCAACGCCTTTGATGATGGTACCGTCGTCAACGGTTGGGGTAGTGAAAGCGTGGATGATGAAGGCCATGCTCCAACCTGCAATCAGTTGATCAAGGACGGTGTTTTGGTCTCCTATATGTTAGATAGATATACCGCCAGAAGAATGAAAGAAGATGTCAAAGCAACCGGTTCTTGTAGAAGAGAATCCTATCGCTATATGCCAACCACTCGTATGACCAACACCTATATCGGTGGTGGTTCTTCTGATCCAAAAGATATCATCGCTTCGGTTAAGAATGGTATCTATTGTAAAGGTTTCACCGGTGGTCAGGTTGATCCATCCACAGATCAGTTCATCTTCACTGCGGATGTCGCATACCTTATTAAGGATGGTAAGATCGACCATCTTATCAAACCAGTTTCTTTAATCGGTTATGGTTATGAGATTCTCCCAAGAATCACCATGGTCGGTAATGATTGCACCAGAGCCCCAGGTGTCTGCGGTGCTGCCTCGGGTTCTTGCTATGTTGAAGTTGGTCAGCCGACATTACTCATTTCTAAGATGCTTGTCGGTGGTGCTGGAGGTAACGAATAATGAGATTGAATACCAAGAAATATTTTGAAGAAGCCAAAAAGCTCGGCTTAGAACCCTATCAGTTGAGTTATTCGGTTTCTACCGAAGCTTCCGTCGAAGTCTTCAATGGTGAAGTTGAACAGCAGCAGATCGGCTCCGCTCAGGATATCGGTGCCAAAGGTATGTTTGAAGGTAATCAGGGCTCTTTCTCTACTGATGCGATTGATAATCTTACCCCAGCGTTTATGGCCAGCAAGGTTTTAGAAAGTGCCAAGTTTGGTAAAGAAGCTAACGCTGACGATTATTTCAAAGGTGGTAAGAAATATAAAAAAGCGAAGACTGCTTTAAAAGAATTTAAACCAGCAACCTTAAAAGAATTAAGAGAGTTTGCTCTTGATTTATGCAAAGAAGTCAAGTCCAGAGATTCCCGTCTTGCTAAGGTTTCTATCGATGTTACCATGCAGACTAGTGAAAGCATGAAAGCCAATTCCTATGGTATGAAGTGCTCGGATAAGATGACTTACTTCTTTGGCTATATCTCGGTTGTTGCCGAAGATGAAAAAGGTGAGCCAAGAAGCGGTGGTAAGTCTTTCTCCTCCGCCAAATCTTTAGAGGATTTAAAAAATCATGCCTATGATGCCATTGATGAAGCGGTTCACAGTGCGGTTGACTTCTTTGGCACTGGCCCATGTAAGTCCAAGACCTATAAAACTGTTTTATCCAGAGGTTCTCTTGGATCTTTATTACGCTTCTTCTTAGGTCAGTTGAATGCCAAGTCTGTGCAAAAGCATTTATCTCTCTTTGAAGGCAAGAAGGGAAGCCAGATTGTCTCCAAGTTATTGACTATGAAGAATTTACCTCATGTCACTTCTCCATCTTCTTCTAGTTATGATGCCGATGGTTATCCTACCCAGGATTTCACCTTCATCAAGAATGGTGTCTTAGAGGATTATTTCTACTCTGTAGAAACTGCCAATGTTGAAAACAGAGAATCCAACGGTTGCTGCATCGGCAATGGTAATGGTTATCCAACCCAGGTTGCCATCAAACCTGGCAGATATGATTTAGATTCCTTGTTTGCTAAGATCAAGAATGGTCTTTATATCACCTCTGTTTCCGGTTTGAACTCTGGTATCAATGGTCAGACTTTAGATTTCTCCTTACCATGTGAAGGTTATATCATCAAGGATGGTAAGAAGGCTGGTGCTCTTTCCATGATGGTTATGGCAGGTAATTTACAGAACTTGTTCAATAGCATTATCGCTGTTGGTAATGATATTGATCCTGAACAGGCAAAATTCATCCCCTCGGTTGCTATCAAGGGTTTGGCTGTCTCCGGTAAATAATAATTGTCCAAGCTTCGGCTTGGACAATTATTATCAAGGAAAGTATATAATAGTGATGTTATGAAAAAACAAAGACCTAGTTTTAAAAACGATCAAGAAACCATTCCTTATCTTGAAGAAGCCAGAAAGTATTATTTGGGAAAGACGATTCTGGATATTGCTATTGCTGCTGCTTTTGGTTTGGTCGGTTTGACATTATTGATCAGTGGACCTTTTTTTGCGGAAGGTCGTTTTACACTTCTTTTTGGTATTCTTGGTCTGGCTTTGGTAATACTAATACCAGTGATCTTCATCTTAAAAGCTAGAAGAAGACCACGTCAGTTTAAAATGGCGGTCTTTAGCACACTGCTTCTTCTGTATGCCTTTGATGCTTATGATAACTTTGCTTTTATGTATAGTCTTGATGAAGAAAGAGTGAAGAAAGATTTCCTGGTGAAGGAGTTTAAACCGATTCAAGAAGATGCGACCGCTCGCTATAAAGGTAACATCCGTAAGGTGACCTTCACTTCCTTTAGTTATGATTACGCTTATCAGGGCGCTCAGGAAAAAGGACGATATATCGCTTTTAAACTTCCTGTCTTTGTTCATTCTTCTGTTCTGGTCATCAACAAGAAGGACAAAGGCTTATTCAATATCCCAGAAGAATTAAAACAATCTACATTATTAGGTAATAAATTGTTTGATGAAAAATTTACGGTTCTTGCTGAAGATAATAATGAAGCACTAAGCGTTATTAATGCCCAAAGAATCCAGGGCCTTTGCCATTTAGAAGAAGAATTAAAGTGCCGCTTGGCTCTTTATTTCACGGATAATCGTTGCTTTATTTATCTGAATGATTTTAAAGATTCTTATCATCCTTCCCTGCTAAAAAGCATTTCTCAAGCTGATCTGGATGGGGTAAAAAGAGTCGTTCATATGATTCATCACATCTATCAAGAACTCAATTTAGACTACGGAAACGAATAAAAACAAAGAAAAAATAAATATTTCTTGTAATTTTGTTACAGTTAAACTAGAATAAATCACTCTTGGTTAAACTTGTAATCAGGGGTCGATATCTATATAATAATAAAGTTAAATAAATAACAGAGGTTGAGAAATGACTTCAGCATTGGAAATCGTATTACTCGTATTATCGTTTATTATCATCGCCGTCGTCCTTCTTCAGTCTGGCAAATCCCAGGGTGCTTCCAGTGCCGTTATGGGTGGTAACCAGATGAATATCTTCACCCGTACGAAGGAAAGAGGCGCTGATAAGATCATGACTATCATCACTGCGGTTTTAGCCGTAGCCTTCTTCGTAGTCGCTATCTTAGCTGGTAGATTATAAATTGATTATACGGGGCCTAGGTTCTGGCCCCATTTATTTTGTTTAAACACTCATCGAAAACGGGATTATTATATTATTAGGAAAAGGTAAAACATGACAGAAAAACAAATTGTTAAACTGCTCAAAGGTCAGCAGTTATCCCTCAGAGCGCTCGTGGAAAAGGTCGAGGCGTTCGCCACTCAGCAGAAAGCTGAATTAGAAAGTGCACTTGCACATTTAGAAGCTACCGGTATCGTCGGTAAGCACAACTCATTCTACTATTTATTAAAAGATCAAGGAGTCTTCTTAGCCAAGGTTATTGTCAAGAACAGAAACTTTGTCATCCTCAAGTCCATTCCAGATGGAGACGAGGTAAGAATTTCTGGTGATGAATCAGATCAGCTTCTTCTTGGCGATTTAGTCTATGCCAAAGAGTTCCAGAAGGACACATTCCATTGTCTGGACTACTATAAAGCCGTCTCTACATTAAAGGGTAGATATTCTCTTACCAGAACTGGTAAGGAACAGCTTTTGGTTTCTTATCTCAACGATGCTGGCAAGACCATTCTCATCAAGTCTATCGCGGAAGACTTAGAAATCAATCAGGGTGACTTATTAGAAGGTGATATCGTCAACTTCGAAGGTAACACCATCTCTGTTAAAATCACCAAACTTTTGGTCAAGTCTGATGATGTCGGTTCTGATATCTCGATGGTCATCTCGGAAAATGATGGCCGTTTAGAATTCCCACAGAACGTCATCGATGAAGCTAAGTCCATTCCTGAGGCTTTGATCCAGTCTGATTATGAAAATAGAACTGACTTCAGAGATCATACCATCATCACCATCGATGGCGATGACGCTCATGACTTTGATGATGCTGTCGAAGCCAGACGTTTTGGTAAGGGTTATGAAATCACGGTTCATATCGCTGATGTCACCCACTATGTTAAACCAAATCATCCATTAGATAACGAAGCCATCAACAGAGGCACTTCCATTTATGTCGCTGACAGAGTTGTTCCAATGCTTCCGTTTGAACTCTCCAATGGTATCTGCTCCTTAAATCCAGAGGTGGATAGATTAACGCTCTCCGTCACCATGGATGTTGATGTTCTTGGTAATGTCTTTGCTTATAAGGTGGAACGCGGTGTCATCCGTTCTCACGGTAGACTCACCTACAATCAGGTCAATCGTTACTTCGAAGGTAAGGACGAAAACTTCACTCCAGAAATCAGAGAAACTTTAGATATTCTTCATGAAGCCAGCAAGCTCATCCGTTATAGAAGAACGCTTCAGGGCGCCATGAAGTTAGATTCTACTGAAATCAAATATAAGTTAGATGAAACAGGTATGCCAACAGAAGTCATCAAGCTTCAGCAGGGTGAATCTGAACAGATGATCGAAGATTTGATGGTCATCGCCAACTGCTCGGTTGCTAAGATGCTTAAGAAAGCTGGCATCCCAGTCTTATATCGTGTCCATGAATTCCCACCGCTTCAGAAGATCTCTACCTTAAAAGACTATCTCAAGCGTATGGACTTATTAACGGAGTTCCCAAAGACCGAAAATATCTCCGGTTCCAGACTCAATGACTTCTTAGGTAGCATCAAGGATGACGATTTACGTTCGGCTGTCTCCTATATGGTCTTAAGAAGTATGGCCAAAGCCAGATACAGCCCAGAAGAATTAGGCCACTTTGGTTTGGCTGAATTAGAGTATTGTCACTTCACTTCTCCAATCCGTAGATATCCAGATGATATCATCCACAGATTGGTCAAAGATTACATCATCGATAAGAAGGAATTCGACTTCGAAGATGTTTATAACTACTTAGAGAATATGGGTGATAATCTCTCTGACTTAGAAGCCAAAGCCGATGTCATTGAAAGAGAAGTCAATGACTTGGAAGCTGCTAAGTATATGACCCAGCATATCGGTGAACTCTACCACGGTAAGGTCGTTGGTATGGTTCAGCGTGGTATGTTTGTTGAAACCGAAATCGGTATTGAAGGCTTCTTGGCTTATCACTGCATGCATGGTGATTACTTCAAGTACAATGAAAGAGCCTTTGCCGTCTTCGGCAAGATGACCGACATTTCCTTCTCTATCGGTACGCCAATCGACATCAAGGTCTTGGCTGCTGATCCTCATAAGAATGAAGTCGACTTTGCAACGCCAGAGTTCTATGATGCAAACGCTGTTGATCTCACGGAAGCGGAAAGAGAGTCCTTATCTCTCAATGGTATCCAGGTTGTCAACGATTACGATTATGAAATTATGACAGGAAAGCCACACTTCTCTCATAGAGATGATGAAGGCTATGGTGAAAGAACTAGAATGAATAACGAAGAAAATATGTTCGACAATGAAGTCGAAACTGAAGATGACAACCTCCTTGCTGCTATGGAAAGTTTAGAAAGCACGGAAGAAGAAATTGCTGCTCGTGCTGCTGCTCGTGAAGAAGAAGATTTCCGTCCAACTCCAGAACAGTGGAAGGAAGTCGATGTCATCAGAGCTGTTGTTGCCAAATATGAAGGCGATGAAGATAAGATCATCCAGGTCTTAGAAGTCATGGATATCTCTGCCGATGAATATCACAAGTTGTTGAGATTCACCAAACCAAGAGAAGATAAAGGTGGTCGTTCTTCTAGAGGTGGTAAGTCCTTTGGTGGTCGTGGTGGCCGCGATTCCAGAGGCGGTCGTGAATCTAGAGGTTCCCGCTTTGGCTCTCGTGGTGGTTTCTCCAAAGATAGAGGTGAAAGAGGTGGCTTTGGTGGTCGCTCTTCCCGTTCCTCTGGTCCAAGAATGTCCAACCGCTCTGAAAGAAGAAGCGAACGTGGTTTTGATAAACCAAAGACTTCCAGCCGTGGCTTTGCCGCCCATCAGGGTTATGGCTCTATGCCAGCTGAAAAGCCATCCTTCTCCAGAGATAGAGGCGAACGTTCTGATAGACGTTCTTCTGGTTACTCCAGAGATTCTAGAAGTTCCAGCAAAGCCGGTTATGGCTCTAAGGGTAAATCCCGTGCTGGCTATGGTAAGAAAAGAGAAAGATAATTTCTAAAAATGGCAAAAAAAGAAGAATTCAAGGATGAGATTCTTGTTTGCACCAACAGAAAGGCGCACTTCAATTACTTCTTATCCGAGTTCACCGAATGTGGAATTGAATTGGTCGGTTCCGAGATCAAGGCGATGAGAGCAGGTCATTGTTCTCTTGATGACAGTTATGTCATGATCAAGAGCAATGAATGCTACGTCCTTAATATGAATATCCCGGTCTATCAGGCCAACGGTATCTTTTCCCATGAACCGACAAGAACGAGAAAACTTCTTTTGCATAAGGCGCAGATTCTCAAGTTCGCTCAGTCGGTCGACCGTGAGGGTTATACGCTGGTTCCTGTTCGTGTTTATATCCGTCGTGGTCGTGCCAAGGTTCAGATTGCCTTAGGTAAAGGTAAGAAGAATTACGATAAACGTGATACGATCAAGGAAAGAGAAGAAAATCGCAAGATTTCCAAATTAGCCAAAGAAAGATATTAAGTAGGAGAGTGGAGAAATCCACTCTCTTCTTTATTATGTTTAGTATCTTAAGATACTAGAAACAATCATTCCTTTTATCTTTAGGCCTAATTTGTTACAATGATTTATAGCTTTTTCGAGAGAAAAGAGGCGTTTAGAATGAAAAAATCAAACAAAGGAAAAACAATGACTGTCGTAATCGGTGCCAGCCGTCTTGGCGCAGCGATTGCTTCTATGTCCAGTATGGATGGTATCTACACTTCCATCATCGACATCAATGAAGAGTCATTCAGAAAATTAGACTCCGGTTATTCTGGCTACACTGTCTGCGGAAATGCCGAAGATACCAATGTTTTGAAGAAAGCCCACATCGATGAAGCCAGGGAGTGTGTCATCGCTACCAGCAATGACAACACCAATATTCTTTTGGCTTGTCTGATCACGGGTTTATATAAAGTTCCATATGTCATTGTCCGTTTGAGAGATGAAAGAAAAGCGGCCTTGCTTTCTGATCCAAGAATCAAGGTTATTTCAACAGCCATGCTTTCCTTACAGGCTTATAAGTCGATTAAATCTATTGAGGAATAAAGATTATGAACATTTTAATTTGCGGTGGTACATCCGAAGCGGATTACGTCCTCTCAGCTTTTAAGAAGAGTCATAATCGCATTGTTGTCATGAATGACAACGATGAGACGGCTGACTTATTAAGTGAACATTATGACCTCGATGTCATCAAAGTGGATCCTACTAAGATCTACTCTTTTGAAGAGGCTGATGTCACCAACTTTGATTTGGTCGTCGCTTTACTAGAAAGAGATGCAGATAACTTTGTCGTTTGCCAGATTGCCAAACGTCTCTTCCATATCAAGAAGGCTATCTGTACCGTCAACAATCCTAACAACGTCGCTATTTTCCAGCGTCTCGGTATCGACTCCCCGATTTCTTCCTCTTATCTGTTGACCCAACAAATCAAAGGTGAATCCGATGTCGAATCCATTTTCCGTACGCTTTCTTTAGAGAATGAACGTATCGTCATCACCGAAATCAAGATCTTGAAGGAATTCCCATGCTGCGGTCAGAACCTTATCGCCTTACAGCTTCCTCGTACTGGTAACATTACTTGTATCTTTAGAGAACCTGAAGTTATCATTCCTCGTGGTGACACCATCATCACTGAAGGCGATACTTTAGTTATTGCATCCTCTCCTGATAATCAGCAAGACCTTATTGATTACATCAAGAATGGTCCTGATAATGAAGAGATCAAGCGCCGTGCCGAAGCGGCTGCCATCCAGAAGCAGGAAGATGCTCGTGCTGCTGAAGAAGCAGCCAAAGTGGAGATGGAAAGAGAAAATGAACTTCGTGCTCAGTTGACTGCTGAAATTGAAGAGAAGTTATCAAAAGAATTAGAACAGAAAGAATCTCTTCTTCGTAAACAGATCGAAGCGGAAATCCGCAACGAACTGGTTCAGGAATATCATTCCAACTATGTCGATGATGAAGATGAGGATGATACTGCAAAACCCACCAAAGCTGTCAAATCTACAAAAACTACCCAGGATAAGATTCCTGCCGTCAAAGATACAAACACCAAGATGAAGGCCGTCAGAAAGACGCGTAAATAATGGCTCCTAAAAAACAAAATCCAATCAAAAGCGTAACTCAGTCGCTGGCTTTCCAGTTCATGCCAGATAAAGAGGTCAAAGGACCTCGCCTAGTTTTAGGTTACTTTGGTATTTTCTTGATTGTCATCGGCTTTTTGGTTTTGCTTCCTTTATTGATGTTAGCCTTTTATCCTGATGAAGCCAAAAACAGTGCAGCCTTCCTGGTCCCGGGCTTGATCGCGCTCGTCTTAGGTATCGGTCTAGTCATGCTGATCTTCAGAAGACCAAAAGGAAAATTGACAGCCTTAGAAGATTTAATCTTAGTCATCGGCGTATGGATCTTAGTTATCATCTTCTCCGCCATCCCATTCTTCTTTTATGGATATACCTTCACCCAAGCGTTCTTTGAATCGACTTCCGGTTATACCAGTGCTGGTTTGACCATCATGGACTGGGGCAGAGAAATCACCAATGGTACCGCGGAAGGTACCACCGATGTTGTCAATCATATGCTCTTCTTCCACCGTGCTTTGACCGAACTTGTCGGTGGTATCGGTTTGGTCTTGGTCGTCTCGTCTGCTATCAGTGAACGTTCTGGTTTAAACCTCTATCTATTAGAGGGTCACAACGATAAACTCTTGCCAAACTTGGCTAAGTCGGCACGTTTGATTTTCGGCTTATATCTTGGCTATATTGTTGTTGGTACGGGTTTATATATTCTTGCTGGTGTCACTCCATTTGATGCGATGTGTCATTCGATGACGGCGGTTGCCACAGGTGGCTTCTCCACCAAGTCCAACAACGTCAACTCCTTAGTTATGGAAGTCTCCATGAACGGAGAATGGCGCGGTATCATGGTAGAATTGATCACCGAGTTGTTGATGATTCTAGGCGGCACGAACTTTGTCATTCACTATTCGCTTCTCCGCGGTCGTTTCAATGTCTTGAAGCACTTCGAATATTGGGTTTTCTTCTTTATCCTCTTATTCGTCTGGCCATTCATGATTGTCGGTTTTGCATCTTACTTCAATGGCAATATCGCTGCTGGTTTCCGTTATGGTACCTTTGAAATGATTTCTGGTTTATCTACAGCGGGTTTCCAGGCAGTTGATTCTTATCAGGCCAACGCAGTGGTCGGAACAAACTTTGCTATCGGCTCAACTGGTCTATATGGGTATACCAATATCACCAGTCTCAGTTCAGTAGAAATGGCTTCTGGTTATGCCTCTGGATCAGTTGTGAAATTCCCAACCTACTTATTATTCTTACTCGGTTTGATGATGATGATCGGTATGCAGAACGGTTCTACCACTGGTGCTATCAAGCAAAACCGTGTCGCCTTACTCTTTATGGATGTCGCTTGGAGAGTGAAAGCTGCGGTTGGTAAACCAGACAGACATCACACACCGATGGTCTGGAAGTTTGGTAACAAGGTCAGAGTAGACCGCGATGAAGTTATTGAAGCAGAAACGTTTATCGCTATTTATGTAGCGATTGTCTTGTTCGGTACAACCCTAGTCTCTTGTATTGCCAATGGCATCAACCTCGTCCGTGGTGATGGTACTGGTGATGCCTTTACCTGGACAGATGCGTTCTTCGAATATTCTTCTGCGGTCGGTACGGTCGGTCTTGGCTGTGGTATCACTTGCTATGGCAATTCCATCTCCGCTGGTGGTCAAGCCATCTTGTGGATCGAAATGATCGGTATGCTGCTTGGCCGTTTGGAAATCTTTGTTTACTTCACGCTCTTTGGTAAAATCATTCATCGTATTCGCAATCGTAAATTCATCTATAATCCTGATAAAGAGGATAATAAGATTCCGGATTCCAAAGGTAAATGGGACCAATCAGGTTCACCACTCTAATGTAGATTTCAGCCAGGCTTCGGCCTGGCTTTTTCAATGTGTGAGTTTTTTGCTTGCAAGTTAGAAATATATCACTATAATAATTTTTACTCACACTGTGAGACTTAAATCTCATATTGTGAGATAAGGAGGCGCTATGGACAAAATTGAACTGCGAAAAAAATTGTTGGAACTCTCCTTCAAGTTACATCACGATATGCCACCAAAAAAGATGGGTGCTTTGACCGAAGGTGAAAAAGGCATCATGGGCTTACTCTTCTATCGTTATCCAGAAGCTCAGTATTCTGGAGATTTGGCTGTTTTGATGAAAGTCGGTACCGGTCGTATCGGTAACGCCTTGAAATCATTAGAAGCCAAAGGTTTCATCAACCGTGAGGCGGATGATGAAGATAAACGTAAAGTCCTGGTATCTTTGACGGATAAGGGTTATCAATGGATCAAGCATAAAACGGAGACGGCAAACCATTTTATTGAAACCGTGATTGAAGAATATGGTGTCGAAAAATTTGAGACGTTTATTCTAGAATCTGAAAAACTGATGAAAATCGGTTATCAGATTTGTATGCAAGAAGGGCTTATCAACGATGATTAAACTTATGAAATTTTTAAAGGCCCAAGACTGGTTCATGATCGTTCTGATTGCTGGATTGACCGTCTTGCAGGTCTATTGCACGATGACGTTGATGGATTACATCTCTAACATCACCAAGTCCATCCAATACGTCTATATTCATAACAATCCAGCAGAATTAGGTGTGGAAGTCAACGCGCTTTATAAAAGCTACCTGCTGACAGTCGATTCTTCTTTGAGTCGCGAAGAAGTCCTCAACGGCTTCTGGCAGATGGTTACTAACATGATGCAAGGCAGTGGTATTGCCGTTGGCGATATCGCTTCTGCCAATGTCGGTGATATCTGGTTTAATGGCGGTATGATGATTCTTCTTGCAACCGGTATGGTCGGCTGTCAGATGGTGATCTCCGTCATGGCTTCTTATGTTTCCTCTCGTGTCGCTACTTCCATCCGTAAAGCGGTCAACGATAAGGTTACGTCCTTCTCGTTGGCGGAGATCAATCACTTCTCTACCGCTTCTTTGATCACTCGTACCACCAACGATGTACAGATGTTCCAGATGACACTCTTATTGATGATGAGAATGTTTTTGACGGCTCCAGTTACTGCCATCTGGGCAATCTTGAAGATTCAATCGGTCTCTTGGACCTTGATGATTCCAACGGTTGTCGGTGTTGTCGCCTTGGTCGTCTTCTTAGTCTTCTTACTCGTATTGGTCATGCCAAAGTTCCGTCTGGCTCAGAAGTTATTAGATAGAGTCAATGGTCAGACCAGAGAAAACGTCAATGGTATCCGTGTTGTTCATGCTTATAATGCGGAAAGCTATCAGGAAGAAAAGTTTGCTACGACCAATGATGAATTGACCAAGACTCAGTTATTCACTGGTCGTTCCATGGCAGTCTTGATGCCATATATCACGCTCATCATGAACGCGATTTCCTTATTGGTCTATTGGTTTGGTTCTTCTTTGATCAATGATGGTGTCACTTCTTATCCAGAAGTCTTATCCATGATGATGCTCTCTACGCAGATTGTCATGTCCTTCATGATGCTTCTTGTCATGTTCTTCATGCTTCCACGTGCCTCTGTCTCCGCCAAGCGTATCAATGAAGTGTTAGAGACCAAGAACAGCATTGTGGATCCTGAAGTGGAAAAACCACTACAGGACCATGGCAGTATCGTTTTCAAGGATGTCAGTTTCAAGTATCCAGATGGTGATAATAATGTCTTATCTCACATATCTTTTGAAGCCAAAAAGGGTGAAACCATCGCCTTTATCGGTGCTACGGGTTCTGGTAAATCCACCATTGTGAACTTGGTTTCTCGTCTTTATGATGCCAGTGAGGGTGAAGTTGTCATCGATGGCGTCAATGTCAAAGACATGAAACAGAAGACCTTACGTCACTTAGTCGGTTTTGTTCCACAAAAAGGTTTGTTATTCTCTGGCAGTGTGAAATCCAATATCAAATTTGGTGCTCCAGATGCCAGTGATGAAGAAGTAATCAAAGCAGCTAAGATTGCGGAAGCGGATTCCTTCATCCAGGAGATGGATTCGAAATATGAGGCTCCAATCTCTCAGGGCGGTAGCAACGTCTCCGGTGGTCAAAGACAGCGTCTTTGTATCGCTCGTGCGGTTGTTTGTCATCCAGAATTCTTTGTCTTTGATGATTCTTTCTCCGCTTTGGACTTCAAGACGGATAGAAAAGTCAGAGAAAATCTGAAAGAAGAAGCCAAAGATGCAACGAAGTTGATCGTTGCTCAGCGTATCGGTACCATCATGGATGCCGATCATATCGTCGTCTTATCGGAAGGTCAGATGGTCGGCTATGGTAGACATGAAGAACTCTTACAGTCCTGTCCGGTCTATCGCGATATCGCCTTATCCCAGTTATCAAAGGAGGAACTTGGTTTATGAGTAATGTAAAAGCAAGAAGACCTCGTGGTGGTATGGGTGTTCATGAAAAGATGGCCAAAGGTGAGATGAATAAGTCTTTGATCAAGATTGGTCAGTCGATGAGACGTTATTGGCCAGCTATCTTCATTGCAGTCTTCTTCATCATCGGTTATGTCGTCATCGCTGTCATCGCTCCTAATATCTTAAAAGATTTGACCAATACGATTGTCGCTGGCGCAGAAACCAGAACCATCGATATGGATCAGATCACTCATTATGGTGTTATCTTGGCAATCTTATATGTCACTTCTGCCTTATCAAACTTCTCCGCCTCGTTTATCATGACGACGGTTGCTCAGAGATATACGCACTCGATCAGAAAGCAAATCACGGAGAAGATCAATGTTGTTCCGTTAAATTATTTTGATACGAATTCTACTGGTGATATTCTTTCTATTCTCACCAACGATGTCGATCAGATTTCCCAGTCTTTCCAGCAGTCTTTGAGTATGATGATCTCGGCTGTCTTTATGTTGACAGGTTCCATCATTGCGATGTTTATCACCGCTTGGCAGATGGCTCTTGTCGCTATTGCCACGCTTCCTATCATGATCATCTTACTTATGGTCATCTTGAAGTTTGCTGGTCCACAGTTCATGAAACGTCAGACGTTGGTCGGTGAAGTTGACGGCCTTGTGGAAGAAAACTACAATGGTCAATTGGTCATCAAGGTCTTCAACGCAGAAGACAAGATGACGGATACGTTTGATAAGAAGAACAATGAATTACGTAAGACGATGTTTAAAGCGGAATTCTTCGGCGGTTTGATGCAACCGGTGATGAACTTCATGTCTTATGTCGCTTATGCCGCCGTCTGTGTGACCGGTGGCTTACTGCTCTCTTCCAATGTTGCGGGTATCACCATGGGTACCATCACCGCCTTTTTGATGTATGTCAACCTCTTCCAGTCTCCTCTTACTCAGATTGCTCAGGCGATGAACTCTTTACAGAATGCCGCTGCTTCTGGTGCTCGTGTCTTTGGTTTCTTAGGTGTGGAAGAATTAGAAGATGAAGAAGGTAAGGAAGCTCACTTCCTTCCTAAAGGCAATCAGGAACTGAAAGGTAAAGTAGAATTTGATCACATCAAGTTCTCTTATGATTCCTCTAGAGAAATCATTCATGACTTCTCGGCGAATATCACTCCTGGCATGAAAGTCGCTATTGTCGGTCCTACCGGTGCTGGTAAGACGACCATGGTCAACCTTCTCATGAGATTCTATGAAACCAATGCTGGTAACATCAAAATTGATGGTGTGCCAGTCAAGGATATGAGCAGAGAAGAATTACACGCGCAGTTTGCCATGGTCTTACAGGATACCTGGATCTTCGATGGTACCTTAAGAGAGAATATGGTCTATAACACGCCAAATGTTACGGAAGAAGATATCAAGAACGTCATTCATGACGCTCACCTGACTCACTTTGTTCGCGCCTTGCCGGGTGGTCTTGATTATGTCATCAAGGATGGTGGTTCTATCTCTGGTGGTCAAAAGCAGCTCATCACCATCGCTCGTGCGATGTTGAAGAAATCTCCAATGTTGATTCTCGATGAAGCGACTTCTAATGTCGATACCAGAACCGAGGAGAAGATTCAGGAAGCAATGGACCGTTTGACTGCCAATAAGACAAGTTTTGTCATTGCACATCGTTTGTCAACCATTAAAAATGCAGATTTGATTCTGGTCATGAAGGATGGAAACATCATCGAACAGGGCAATCATGACGAGCTTATGGGCAAAAATGGATTCTACGCTTCCTTGTATAATTCCCAGTTTAATCTTGAGGCTGAAAGCTTGATTGACTAAATTGAAAGTAGTCATTACTCATAAATTTTAAATTACACGCGATTTTAGGACATTGAAGCCTTCTACACGAAAATGGGCATGTGTTTTCACATGCCTATTTTCAATTT
>CACXYG010000009.1 GCA_902771745.1 uncultured Erysipelotrichaceae bacterium
CAATCAGGGTTATTATGAAACTGTCTATCGTTATCTGAAACACGAAAAAGACGCCTCTACCACTTTTGTTATTGTCATGGATAACTCTAAGCAATTAGAGCCTACCTTAACCTTCTTCCGTTCTTCTTTATTGATCGCCGGTGTTGGTGTTCTCATCTCCTTTGTCGCTGTCTTCTTCTTGTCGAAATATGTCGTCAGACCACTAATCATCTCTAACGAAATGCAAAAACGATTCATCACTGATGCTGGTCATGAGATGAAGACACCTCTTACTATCATCTCTGCCAACAATGAATTGATTGAGCTTCAGTATGGGGAAAGCGAAGAGACCAAAGTCATCAACCGTCAGGTTGCACGTATGACAGAAATGGTTAAAAATCTCTCTTCTTTAGCAAAGATGGAAAAAGAAGAAGTTGATGTAGAATTCAAAGAATTCAATTTATCTGATGCCTTATTAGATGCTATCGATACATTCAAAACCACTTATCAGAAACAAGATAAGCAATTAGTCAATGAAGTCACACCAGATATCATTGTCAAAGCCAATGAATCCAGCATTCGTAATCTCATCTCTATCCTGATGGATAACGCTTTAAAGTATTCCTTGACCAAGACGGTGGTTCATTTAGATAAAGATCATAACAAAGTCACTTTGATTATCTCTAATGATGCAAGTGACATCAAGCCTGGCAATCTTGACAAGGTCTTTGACCGTTTCTATCGCAGTGAAGATGCTCGCGGTTCCACCATTGAAGGCAGTGGTATCGGTTTATCTATCGCCTCTGGTATTGCCAGCAAAAACAAGATCAAAATCACTGCTTATGGCTCTGAAGATTCCATTTTTAATATCAAAGTAACTTTTTAATGTGGTTTTTATATATCTTTAATATATTTATGTTTCACATATGCTTTTATGTACCTTATAATACCTGACTTTAGGATTTACCGTATCCATCAAAGATTTCCATCTTGCCAACCGCAATCTGGTTATCGAACCAAACGAAAAGCCGATCGCATCGGCTTTTTTCATGGTGACTGAATTTTTTCTTCTTATGGATATGGATCTCATCAGGAATCTTCTCAGACCATGGCAAAAGTTCCTCGATTGGAAGTTTTCCAACATTATACATTGCCCATGTCAGGTACTGATCAGGTATGAGAAGATTGGCCTGTGATGTTTGTATGATACTGAAAAGCTCAGCAGTGGCATCTGCTCCATTCTCCGTCTTGCAGAAGAGGAAGTTCTTTCTGTCGATCACAAATGGTTTGATGGCCCTCTCTGCAGCATTGTTTGAAAGCTCAAGGTGCCCATCCTCAAAGAAGGTCTGCATATCAGGCCAAGCTTTGATGAAATAGTTGACTGCTTTTGCTAATGGTGTGTTCTTCTCAGGATTGAGTGAGCGAACGAAAGCATTGAGTTCATCTACCTTCTCATGGAACTTATCAGAATTCCTGAACTCCTTTCTCTCCTCTGGTGTCATGTCATCCGTCATGGAATCCAGTCTGAACACATCATTGAAGAGTCTCACGACTTTGTATGTCTTTGTCTTTTTCTGCTCACTCTCAGGCATGCCTTTGATGATGTTCAGAAACTCTCTCCTAGCGTGGACCCAGCATCTATTGATTCTTACACCCTGTTCCTTGAGGAGATTGTATCCGGGATATCCATCACAGGTGAGATAACCATCAAATCCCTTGAGAATATCTTTGGCATGTTCACCGCTTCTTTCAGTCCTGAAGTCATACAGGTAAATAGGATTATCATAGAACGAAGAGAGATAACAGAAGACATAGCTTGTCTTCCTGCCTTTTTTCTCATTGTCAAGGACCTTGATCGTTGTCTCATCAGCATTGATGCAACGACATGTGGTATTGACCAGATGTTCTCTGATGCATTCATAAAGTGGATGAAGAAGTTCTGCTGCATTCATATACCAGTTCGACAAAGTCTGTGTGGAGAATGCAAATCCATGGTTCTTAAGATATCTGGATTGTCTGTCCAGTGGTTCACCAAGACCAAGTTTCGAGTCTATGATTGATGATGCAAGTTCCGGGGTCAGACAGGAATGAGGAAATACCCTGTCACTGACAGCCTGGAAGATACGCTCGTCATTTGGACATTTGTATTTTGGCGTGATGATCTTCTCTACATAAAAGGCTGCTGGCTTACGATATAATTTATAACTTATATCTTCACCTATCTTGATTAGTTCACACTGACAATCAGGGCATTTGCGAATATCGATATCGCAAATCGTTACTTTTTCAACCAGAGATTCGAAATCTATATCAGCAAAATTCTTTCCACCGGTATTTCTCCCCTTTTTGGAAACGTGTTTTTCTGCCTCATTGATTTCCACCGGTGACTTTGATCTGTGTTCTGATTTGGTATCGAACATTTCCTTGTTGTATCTCCTGATGATCAGATTCTTGTCAGCAATCTTGGCAAGAATCCTGTTCATCTCCTTCTGAAACTCACGCGTCAGCTTATCAGTAACTTCCTTGGTTACCTTATCAGTAACTTCCTTGGTTACCTTATCGGTAACTTCCTTGGTCACTTTGTCGGTGACCTCTTTGGTAACTCTTGCAGTTATCTCTTTTGTCACCTGCTCAGCGACAGTCTTCTTCGCATTCGAAAGCTCAGTCTCGTGATCCTTCTGCTGCTTGATCAGCAGCTGCAGAAGTTCATCTTTTGATAGGCTGGAAATGTCCAATTTTTCTAGTGTTTTCATTGATAATATTATACCATTTTATGATTATTAATAGAAGTTAAAAGTATAGTATTTATCTATGTTTATGCGTTATTTTCTATATGAAATCATATGACTTGTTTTTATTCTTTGACTCAATCTTGTTTATGAGTGATATGCCTTCGATTACCCAGATGAGCTGTTCATTGTCAACCAGTGTCTTTTCACCCTCTATAGGCCATGAGAATTTCCCTTTCTTGAGTTTCTTCTGATACAGCCATGTGGAATCCTCTGTCTGATGAATGATCTTTATCTGATTCTTTCCCATGCCACAGAAAACATATAGACAGTCGTTATTCATTTCTCCTGCAAGTTTTCTTAGTCCATTCATTCCCAATCTCATATCCGTTCTTCCAGGATAGAGATATATTTGCTCTATGGTGGATAAATCAATCATGGGACAATGCCTCTAACAGCTCTGATACATCATCCGGATTAATCTCCAGTGATATTCCTTTGACCTTTATTCGTATATACGTTTTTTGCTTCTTCCCTTTTGTCTTTCTTTCATGATTCATTTCCTCATGTGGGACTATGGCTACAGCATCTGTATGCGGAGCAGGAATGACGGAGAGAGGTAATCTATTTGCTCGTGACTTGTTGTACTTAGTGACCCAGGAATTGAAGGTGTGGAAGTTTATTCCTCTCTGAAGGGCAAAGTCCCTTTGACCGATATTTCCCTGAAGATATTCCCTGACCATGCTCATCTTCATCTCGCTAGAATACGTATGATACTTTCCCATTGAAAAACGCTCCTTGTGATGTAGTGTGATACTACAGCAAGAAGCGTTCATCTATCTAGGTGGAAATCTTTGATGGATACTGAAAATCCTGCCTTTTTCAATGCAAATAAAATTCCCTAGAGCCGTAGCTCTAGGGAGTAAGGAATAGTGAAATTATTTATTAAGCTGTAAAAGTTGTTTTAACAAATTTTGCTGCAAGTGAGAAGGAACCATTTGGAGCATCAATCGCAACAGAGATATTCCAAGTGATATCCCAGGTAGCATCAAGACCCATGTTCATTGCACAATAGAGCGTGACCGTGTCAGTGGTGATAGCCTGCCAGGTGGAAGATGTGACTTTGATCTTATCTTTACCGATATAGGCTTCTGGAATAGCACTATCAGTAGTGGAAGTGGTGATAGAAGCAGTAACAGTAGCAGTAGAGAGATTTTCACCAGTGATACCAAGTTTGGTGTTATCTAAACCTTCTAACCAGAACTGAGCGCCTTCTAAACGACCAGAAGTGGCAGTGATGGCTTGAACACTTGTTGGAGCTTCCTTGACTTCAAAGGTGAGTTCAGCAGTAGCAGTTTCACCCGCAGCAGAAGCGGCGGTGAAGGTGACAATTGTCGTACCGACAGCCTTTGGAGCAATAGTGAAGGTACCATTGTTATTGTTGGTGATTGTGACAATATCAGCAGTAGCAGCCACAGCACTATAAGCGACATCGCCAGTGAAGTACTTGCTTGTTAAGGTGACGGTAGCAGCATCATCACCCATCTTCATCGTAGTGGCAGTAGCTTTCGCTGTTAAAGATGGGGTATAGACGACATCACCGATGACATATTCCTTATTGTGGAATTTACCTTTGACGGTGTAAGTGCCAGTAGCAGTGGTGACCTTGATAGAGCAATCTAATTCAAAGTCCCAATCGTTGGTGTTAAAGCCCTTATCGAAAGCGACATAAAGGGTAACGGTATCCGTGGTGAGATCTTGCCAGGTGTGATTGACAGCAGAGATTGGGTTTTCACCTAAGAAATCAGCAGGAACGGAATTATCCTTAGAAGTGACATTGAAGGTAGCTTCAATAGTAGTCGTGGAAAGATTTTCGCCAGTGACACCAAGAATGGTGTTATCTAAGCCTTTCAACCAGATCTGAGCACCTTCTAAAGAACCGGAAGTAGCAGTGATGCTATCGACAGTAACAGGAGCTTCATTGACCGTAAAGGTGACTTCAGCAGTCGCGGATTCCTCACCAGCAGTAGCGCTGAAGATGACAACAGCACTACCAGCAGCCTTTGGAGCGATAGTGAAAGTACCATTATTGTTATTGGTGATATCAATGATATCAGTAGCTCTGGTAACAGCGTTATAAGAAGCGGCAGCAGAGAAGTTAGAAGCGGTTAAGGTGACAGTTGCAGATTCACCACCGACGGTTAAGTTTGTCGTGGTGGCTTCAGCCTTTAATTCTGGACCTGGAACATATTCTTCAACTTTGAGGGACTTAAGGTTGAAACTGAAGGTATCACCATTAGCGTTGCTGATGGCGCCAAGTTCAAAGGTTAACTTATTAGCAGCAGATAAGGTGCCACCCTGATAAATGAGTTCGGTAGTTTCATAATCTGTGCCATTAACACCTAACTGATGGAGTTCACCAATCGTGGCGTTATCATAGATCTGAACATCACCACCAGTAGCAGAGATCTTAGAAACAGCAGTGACTTTATAAGATTTACCAGCTTCACCAATTGGTAAAGTGAAGTTGACCTGTAACTGATAGTTGACAGTCAAACCAGCAGCATAATCGAGAGTTAAAGAACCATCTTCTTCATTCTTTAAAGCAGAAGAATTGATTGGATTCCAACCATTATAACCATCGTAAGTAGCAGATGGAGTGATATACAAACGAGCATATAAGTTCAAGTCAGCAGTGACAGCAGTAGTGAAATCATATTCCTGAGTCAAACCTTCATCGGTATACCACTTACCAGCAGAATAACCAAATGGATAGACGAAGTTATCTGGGACAACGACATTGTTGTTATCAGAGACACTGGCAGTGCCCAAAACAGAAGTGCCATTGTAGAAGGTAACAGTGTGAGCAGTATTAGCATCCGAGAATTTTGCTTCGAAAGTGGTATTTTCACTAATGGTGGTAGTTTCAGTCCATTTTGTTTCGCCATTGTACCAACCATCAAAGATTTTTCCTTCGGCTGGAGTCGGATCAGCAGGAGCGGCAACGGTCTTGCCATCCTTGACGGAAAGGTTCTTTACGACCTTGCCATCAACCTTAAATTCAACACCATGATATTTTGCATCAGCAGTGGTGTCATAGATGCCGTTGACCTTCATCTTGAAGGTGCCAGAACCTAAGACGGACTTGCCGTTTTCACCTAACTGGATGCTGATTAAGGTAGCAGTATCCTTAACGTCATAGATGAAAGTCTGAGTGGTGTTGGCAGCCATGGTTAAGACTTGACCAGCAACTGTGATGTTACCAGCGACAGAAGAGGTCAAATCCAGAGAGACGACATAGCTGTCACCCGCTTCCTGATATAAACCCTTATAGAACAACTGAGTAGCCCACCACTGACCACCAGCGGTGTAAGTCATCGAATATTCATTAGTTCCTTCGGCTCTCTCGATATTAGAAACAGCAGCACCTTCACCAAACCAGTAAATCATATGACCAGCTGCACCAGTGGATTCGCCATCATTGATGATGCCTTCGTCATAGAAAGCGTTTGGAAGATCGCTGAAGTCATTGACGGTCAACGCATAAGTAGCACTCTTCGATCCAGCAGTAGCGGTGATGGTGGCATTACCTTTGCCAACGGCAGTGACAACACCATTTTCAACAGTGGCAACAGTCTGATCACTACTTGCCCAAGTGACGGTTTTATCGGTGGCATTTTCAGGAGCGACCGTAGCCTTTAAAGTAGCTTTCTGGCCGACATATAAGCTGCCACTTTCGGCATCAAGAGTAACAGAGGTGACATCGATAGTAGAAACGGTAGAAGAGTCTTCGACGGAAGATTCTTCACTAGAAGAAGTGACTTCAGAAGAGGAGACGACAGAAGAATCGGCAACAGAGGAAGTGTCTTCACTAGAAGAAGTTTCAACTACCGTGCTAGCTTCACTAGAAGAAGTTTCGGTAGAGGTTTCGGCGACGGAAGAAGTGGTAGTGGAACTATCAGTTGGGGATAGTTTGTCACAGCCCACTAACATCATTGCGGAAAGTGCGACTAAACTGATTAAATGTTTTTTCATAATCTATTCCTTTCTTTCGCTACGTGACGTATGCGAGTAAAACATTTATAACGACGAGATATATCCTCTATCCTGAAGGCTATCGCCCTCAGGATAGAAAACAACAAAATTAGTTTTGTTCCTTAGGTTTATGGAACGTGAAGAAGATCCATACGCCCATACCGCCAAAGGCTAAGGCCTCAACAGCGATGACGACTGGAATCCACCATGGGAAGACAGAGATGTTGGAAATCGAAGTGTTGATGGTGCTATCTTCACCCTTATAGTTTTTGTGGAACGTATAAGTTTCACATATGGTATATACGACATTCTTCACTGCGTTTTTGGCGCAATAGACATGTGTTGGATTGCTTCTGGATAACTTGGAGTTATTGGCACCCGCACTTGGACAAAGCCAGATGTCGTTACCAGCAAGAAGACCCTTTGGTGTGTTCATAGAACCAGAACCATCCGACCAGTCGGTGATGATCATGCCTCTAAAGCCCCATTCACCTCTTAAGACGTCGATGTTCATGGCGGCGTTGGCACCAGCCCAGGTACCACCGACGAAGTTGAAGGCAGTCATGATGGCATTTGAACCATATTCCTTGACGGCGATTTCAAATGGCTTGAGGTAGATTTCTCTGAAGTTTTGTTCGGTCAACCAAGTTCTTAAATCACGAGCGTTGACACCAGGTTCGGATAAACAGAAGTGCTTTAAGAAGCAATATAAGTTGTTGGCTTTGGCGCCGGTGATGACGTTACCAGCCATCTTGCCGTTTAAGAAAGGATCTTCGGAATAATATTCATAGTTACGTCCATTGAATGGGGAACGATGCATGTTGACACCTGGAGCGTACCAGCCAGATAAGCCAGTTTCATTGGCTTCGACACCCATGGATAAGCCCATTTGTTTGGCAATCGACTTAGACCAGGTCTGACCGATTAAGACTTCACAAGGGAAGGCTGTCCAGGTACCGGTGGAATCACCAGTCTGAGTGGTGGAGTTAAAGCCAGCCGGGCCATCAAAGTCTAAGTTCTTGATCTTGCCGATGCTGGAGATAGCAGGAGTACCAAAGCCAGAGCCTTCGACCATGGAACAGGCTTCATCCGCTGAGACTTGATCGACCAACTGCTGCAATTCTTCACTTTCATAATCAGAACCGATCTTCTGCATCAATTCATCGTTATAAGTGACATTAGAACCAGAACCAGAAGTTAAGCTAAGACCGTTTTTGGCGTTAAGCGTTGGCATTTCAGTCTGATCGTTAGAGGTGTTGGTGTAGTTGACCGCTTGGTTGATAACAGTGGTGTTATCTGGTTGAGCAGCTTGGGTATTTGGGAAGGTATTCTTGAAGTCTGCTCTACTTAAGTAGGTCGGTTTATTGTTGCTTTCGTTATAGGCAGTAGAAGCATCCATTGGAACACCAGCATAGGCGTCTTCACCGGTGAAACGGTTCTTGACTTCTTCACCAGTGGTTGGATCTACTTCATATTGATAGTTATCATTTAAGGTGAATTTTAATTCTGATTTGTCATCAGACATCTTTTTCTCTTCATGAGAATTTTCCATCAACTTGAGGGTATAGGTTCCTCTTTCAAGTTCATAACCTGCAAAGTCGTTATCGTTAGCATCATAGCAGTCGTAACTGGCAAGATCATACATATCGAACTCTAAGGTGATACCGGTTTGTGTCATACCTGGTTGGATGGTAGTGGATTTGGCGTAGTCGACTAGGATTTCGCTTGGTTTTTCAATCTGTCCGCGGTTATAAGGAGCAGAAGCGTAGAGCTGTAAGACATCCGCGCCGGCAACACTACCGGTGTTTTGACAAGAGAAGGATAATTTGACGTGAGAATCTTTGTTTAATCCATCTAAGGTCGTACCAGTCTGCTGACCGTTTTTATCTAGGACCTGGATACTTTCCAAGTTCCAGTCGAAGGTGGTGTAGCTTAAGCCATAACCAAACGGATATTGGACCATGGCATCATAGCCATCGAGAATTGTCTTCTTGCCTTCACGGTTATAACCGGTTCTGGATTCGTTTTCAAAGTAGCCTTCTACATCAGCTGTTTCATACCAGCGATAGCCGAAGTACATATCTTCTTCGTAGACGATATGGTTACCGTTTCTTAAATGGTTCTGATAGGAAGGTTCTTTCTTATAGTCATAGGCAAAGGTGTCCGTTAATCGGCCACTTGGGTTGATTTCACCCATCAGGATCTTAGGAATGGCCATCGTACCACTTTGACCAGTCAAGGAGCAGCTAAGAACGGCATCGACACCAGGTTCATTGACTTTTTCTAAGGACATCTGGTTGGAAGAGTTGACTAAGACGATGACGGTATCGAAGTTTTTGACACAAAGGTCGATCAAATCTTCTTCTTGGGTAGATAATTCCAAGTAGGTTCTATCTTCGTCCTGACCTTGACCCTGGGTCTTAGTCTGTCTGGTGGGGACTTCACCGACGTTTTCGCCAGCGACACGAGAGATGACTACCATGGCAATACCGGAGTAATCCTGACAATCCCAGATGAGGTCATCGCTGTAATCAGAAGCGTCTGGTTCAATTAATTTGATACGGTTGGCGGTATAGCCATAGTTTGTTGCATCATAATCGGTATAGAAGTCTTCTAAGTATTCGTTGACCTTTCATCCTTGTTTACGGAAGGCGTCATATAAGGTGACTTTCTTATTTTCCTGAATGGTAGAAGCGCCAGAGCCGATACCAGAAAGAAGGAATCCTTGATCGGTACCTGCCCAACCGAAGATGTTGATGGCTTTGCCGTCAGCCTGAGTGTATTTACCATCCTCTAAGGCTTTTTCGGTCAAGGGAAGGGTGTTGTTTTGATTCTTTAATAAGGTGATACCCTCAGCGCCGATTTTCTGGCAGAGCTCGTCACTGGCAGCCATGGTTTCATTGCTGGCCGTGCTGGTAGCCGTACCACATAAGAAGGTGGTGATCATATCGGAATATCGAGCCGCAAAAACATCACCAACGACAAAAGCGGCGGAGATTAATGCGACACTAGCAAGCGTGATAATTTTCTTAGGTTGCATGTTCTTATACCTCTAACGCTATGATCAAAACGATTCATAAAAGCGCTATCATAGTTTTAACGCAAGTCAAAATCGTGTTATTTGTAGAATTCGCAATTGGTAAAAAATTTTCCGTGTTCGGTCTTTTGATGTCAAAAACTTGATATTTTTATGCAAATGCTTTTAAATGGAAATAGTTTGAAAAAGCAAAGAAAAATTACCTTATGATTAAAACCGCAATTGTTGAAGATGAAGAACCAGCGTTTCAGACATTAAAAGAATATCTTGAGAAATTTGGTAAAGAGAACAATGTCGAGTTCTCAATCACTCATTATTCTGAAGGTCTTTCATTCTTAGAAGAATGTGAAGGCTATGATTTGGTGTTCATGGATATTGAATTGCCAAATTTGAATGGTATGGATATCGCCACCAAGTTGAGAGAAAAAGACGCTCGTGTCGCTTTGATTTTCGTAACCAACATGGTTCAGTATGCCATTCGTGGTTATTCGGTAGACGCCATCGATTATGTCTTAAAGCCGATTCAGTACAACCGTTTCTATTCTTTGATGATGAAGGTTTCTCGTGTGATCTCTGCCAATCAGGAAAGAGAACTCGTCTTAAAGACAACCGCTGGCGTAAAAAAGATTCCGCTCTCTACTCTTTTATATGTTCAGATCACCGATCATCTTTTGATTTATAAAACCGAAACCGAAGAATTAGAAGCCTGGGGTTCATTAGCCAACGCGGAAAAAGAATTGCCTGCGGAGATGTTCTGCCGTTGTAATAATTCCACCATCATCAATTTAAAACAGGTCACTTCCTTTGATAAGGAGTTTGTCTATTTAACAAAGTCCAGAATTGAGATTTCTGTCTCAAGAAGCAAACGCAAGGGTGTCTTGCAGCTTCTCAACGCACAAATGGGTATCTAGCATTGGTTTTTTTAGAATTTTTTCTTTTTTCATTGCTGACATTTATGGAACTGGCAACAGTTCATGTTTTTTGTTGTCTTGATTTGAAAAGGAAGAAGAGATTCTGGTTAAAAATCTCTTTGATTGCTATTCTTTCCGCTTTTGCTGTCGTCGTTCCTGCTTATATCACATCCATCATTCCTAATCCGGCTCAGGATTATTCGATGATTCGTATCTTCTTTTATTACTTCATCATCTTATTTGTTTCTACCCCGCTTCTTTATGAGGTGAAACTACAATATGCGTTCTTTTCTATCATCATTTCATCAATCACGACTTTCTTATCGGAAGGATTTGGCAATATGGTCATCATCGCCTTTAATAGTGCGGTTGACAATCTTTCTTTTTGGTTTGAGTTGTTAATCAAATCTCTGACCTTTATTGTCACTTTCTACTTTACACATCACTTCTATATCATCCGTTTCCGTTCCAATATTCATGATAGTTCCTTTAAATCATCGATGATTTTCTCGTTGATGTTTGTCATCATCGCTGGTGGTATGAAGACGATGGAAAACTACATCCGTTCCTTGAACAACTCTTATCTTATGATGGTCATCATCATTGAAGTTCTATATGGTTTTATCATGCTTTTCCTTTTATATGGTCTTCTCAATCAAAGAGAATCGGAAGCGGAAATGGCGATGATCAAACAGATCTGGAATGATGATAGAAAGCATTATGAGATGCAAAAAGAATCCGTGGAGATGATCAATGTTCGTGTTCATGATTTAAAACATCAGATTGAAGATATGAAGAATCAGGGTGAACTTACGGACAAGATGATTCGTCAGTTAGAAGAAAGTGCGGATATTTATCAATCTGTGGTTCAGACTGGTAATGAAGTTTTAGATGTCATTCTTTCTTCGGTCTCCTTACGTTGCCAGAAGAATAAAACCCAGTTGACGGTCATGGCTGATGGTAAAGCGGTCGATTTTATGGATGATACGGATATCTATTCCCTTTTTGGTAACATGCTGGATAATGCCATCGAATATGAAAATACCATCAATCAGGAAAACATGAGATTCATCTCTTTAACCATCAAGAAGAAAGATGATATCGTCTGTATCCATTCGGAAAACTATTATGGAAAAGAACAACCGGATGAGGATTTATTAAAGACGACTAAGAAAGATTTTGATAACCACGGTTTAGGAACCAAGTCCATGAAGAAGATCATCGAGAAGTATAAAGGCGTGATTAACTTCCATGTTGCTGACCATATGTTCCAGGTCGATTGTATGATCGATACCTCAAAGGAGGTCAGAGCATGAAAAGACGTGATTTGAATTACATCATCTTTGCCGGTATCGGCTCTTTTGTCGCTTCTGCAGCTTGTCTGACTTTAGTCATCATCACGGCTAACAGAACTTTGGCCATGGCGGATTATCCATCTTATTCTTATGCTTCTTATATTGACTGTACAACCAGTAAAACCTATTCTGCTTCTGCTGGTGGACAGTTGTTTGAGGCCGAATCTTTGGATTTGGCTGGTGCTGCCAAAGTGGAAGAGAATATCCATGCTTCGAATCAAGAAGTCGTCTCCTCTTTGACCACTGGTTCCACATTGACCTTCCATTTTGAAAGTGAGAATTCCAGTAATGCCAAATTGGTTTTTGCTACCTCTTATATCTCTCAGACCAATCGTACCATCCGTTCGGAAAACCTCTTCCGTATCAACGTCAATAACTTTGATGTCACTTTATCCTCTTTTATTGTTCCTTCTTATAACGAATATGACTTCATTGAAAATGATGTGGCTTTGATCCACGTCAATGCGGGATCAAATACAATCACGTTAACGTCTTTTGATGATTCTTATACCCTTGATTATCTTGTCTTAGTCTCACCGAGTGAAAAGACAGATACTTCCAGTGTCATCAACTATCATCAGGAAGAATTCTTATCCAAAGGTAAGAGACAAGATTATCAAGCCGAAATTCAAAACGATATTTCTGGTGCCGTCATCTTACCTGACGAAGATCTTCTTTCGGAATATGCAGTCTACTTCACCAACTCTGGTGATAGTCTGACCTACTATATTAATAGTGATGAGGAGACAACCACTCATTTGACATTGGTCTCTCGAAAAGAGAATAAGAGCAAGGCTTCTCCTAGCATTTATGTTTTTGTGAATGAGGAAGAACTTGTCAATCACTCCATGAGTAAGATTACGAGTGAATACACAGATATTGATTATGGTGAGATTTCTTTGAATAAGGGATTAAATACCATCACCATTCAAAATCGCGGTGGTAGTTTCTATTTAGATGCCATCTCTTTAAACAGCGATATCAATTATTCCAACAGTGATCAGATGGTGACCTATGAAGCAGAAGAGGGAAGATTAGAAGGTTGTGCCATTGCCACTTCTCCGACAGCTCCTTCAAAGAAAGTGGTCGGTTATAACCTTGTTGGGTCTTATGTCGAATATAGTTTTACCAGTCTGGAATCTGTCACCAATCATCTTGCTTTACGTCTATCGTATACCGGTAGTGCGCAACCATTAAATAAAGTCATCTCGATTTCGGTCAACGGTTATGAAATTTCATCCATGAATAAGGATACGTTAGAAAATACCGGAAGTTATGATAACTATATTGATGTCTACGGTGGTCAGTTTACTCTTCCACAGGGAAATAACATTCTTCGTATCGTCTCTGTCTCGGGTTTATACAACCTGGATTACATCACGCTTTTTAAGTCGGAAGTCAGTGTTAGTCAGACAAGCGATATCTTAGAAAGTGAACATGCCGTTTTAGATTCGCAGAAGATTCATTTTAACGCCAAAGCCAGTAACAATTTACTTACCAAACATTCTACAAAGGGCGCGACTTCGAAATACTATATTTATAGTGATGCTAATAGAAACGTCAATTTGAGAAATGTCTTATCCTATGTTTCATATGAATCCGTAGTTGCTGAAGAGTTGTTCTCACTGAAATTAAATGAGGCGAGTTTAGATTTAAGCAAAATCTTGATTCCAATTTCGGCGTCCGTTTCTCAGACACAAAACGTCAACTTTGGGACACTCGCTTTCCAAAAGGGTTTGAACATATTTGAGTTTACGGATAATGGTATCATGTATTATTTCGACTATAGTCTTGTCACGATATAAAAATTACCGACAACGAAAAAAATGAAAGCCCTTACGAAATGTGAGGGCTATTTTTTGTAGCATTTTTATAGAATGAGTTTGCTCAAACATGAATCTTACGCATCCTGTTATGAGTCTAGTGAATAAAGGAGACTCTCATGAAAAAATCTAAGTTATTTGTCTTATTAGCTTCCGTCAGTTTATTGGCTTCCTGTGGTGAAGCTACCAACACTTCTGCTGATCCAGCCTCTAGTGTTGTTGCCAGTGATATCCGTGTCCGTTTAAACGGTGATGGCACTGTCATGGTCGGCAAGACCACGGAAATCACGGTCCGTATCTCTCGTGATACCACCAATTCTGGCTTTGATGCTGAAATCGAAGATGAATCCGTTGCTTCTATCACCATGACCGATACGACAATCACCGTCACTGGTAAGAAGATTGGTACCACCGTCTTGACGGTTTCTTCTGTTGCAAATCCAAACGTCAAAGAAACTTTGGATATCAACGTCGTCGCTGTTTCTAATCCAACTTTGGAATTAAAGGCTGCGGAAACGGTTGTCACACAAAACGGCACCTTAACTCTCAATGCCGAAGTCACTGATTACACTGGCGATATCACCTACAGCTGGAAATCTTTATATCAGAAGGGTAACTTCTCTGGTGATAAGACTTCTTCTAGTGTCACTTATAACGCCAATTCCTTTGGTTCTGATACCATTCAGGTCTCTTTCGTCTTAGGCGAAGAAACCTATACCGATACGATCGATGTCTTTGTCAAAGCTGATCATACCAATTGGACTGCAATTTCGACGGCTGCTGACTTCAAGACGAATCTTCTTGCTGAAACTACTGTCAGCGGTAACTTCTATTTAACTGCTGATATTGACTTAGGTGGTGAAGCTATCAACTTCCACAACGGTAACAAATTTGCTGGTAAGTTAGATGGTCAGGGCTTCTCTATCAAGAATTATGAAGTTAAAGGTAACCCAGCTGATAAATATGCCAATGGTGGCTTGTTTGGTGGCGTGGATGCTGGTGCTATTCTTGCCAATATCGGTTTTGAAGGTGTTGTCATCGGCCAGGAAGGTACTGGCTGGGGTACTTCTAGCATCGCTACTGACTTTGCTGGCTCCTTAGAAAACTGCAAAATTGATGTTGCTCATACCTTTGATGGTTCTTCTTTGATGGATGAAAATCAGTGGTTCCCATTCTGCTCCGCTTTGGTCGGCGTCATGAAGGAAGGTTCTTCTTTCCGCAATATCGTTGTCAACGTTGATAAGAGCAACGAAGCTGGTTTCAAGACCATCTTTGCTGATGTCGCTTACCCAGCGGGCGGTAGTTTAGGTACTTCCGCTCAGAACGCTCAGCAGTTCTCTGTTGTTAACTTCTACACCGATTCCACTGTTGTTGGTGGTTCTGTCTGGGAATGGGGTTCTCCAGTTGAAGATCAGTCTTCTTATCACACTGGACTTGATTGGACCACTGCTGGTGTTAACACCTATGCTGACTTAGATGCTCACATCTGGAACATCGCTGCTGGTGCTATGCCAGATTTGATTGAAATTGCGTAATCATAAAAAACGTTCCTTGGGCTGGCAGGCTTGCCAGCCCCTTATTGTTAAATTAAAATAGGAGTGGCTTATGAACAAAAAGTTATTAACCTTATTACCTATCGTATTTCTGGCCACTTCGTGTGACCTGAATATCAGTTTTGGTAAGACTTCCAGCGTATCTGTAGAAGAGTCTTCTGTCAATGAAGCTTCTTCTGTTGAAGAATCATCCACTGAGGAACTCTCATCTTCTTCCTCCCAAGAAGAGGAATCCTCCTCTGTTGAAGCGTATAAGCTTGTCTGGTCAGATGAGTTTGATGGCGATTCTTTAGATACCTCAAACTGGAATTATCAATATGGTGATGGTTCTTCTTATGGTATTACTGGCTGGGGAAATCAGGAACAGCAATACTACAAAGAAGAAAATGTCTCTGTCAAAGATGGTGAACTTGTCATCACTGCCAAAAAGGAAAGTGCTGGTGGTTATTCTTATACTTCTGCAAGAATTACAACCGCCAATAAAGTTCATACCAAGTATGGAAAGATTGAAGCGAGAATCGCTCTTCCAGCCATTCAGGGTATGTGGCCTGCCTTCTGGATGCTTCCTGAATCTCGTTATGAGAATCAGGGTTGGCCTCATTCTGGTGAGATTGACATCATGGAAGCTAAAGGCAGACTTCCTAATGTCACCTCTGGTGCCCTCCATTACGCCAACGATAACAACTCTCACACCTACATGACTGCCAATAACGTCTTCAAATTGAATAACTATACCAACATCGAAGAATATCATGTCTATGGTATTACCTGGAGTGAGGAGAAGATTGTCTGGTATTGTGATGAAGTGGAATTCTTAACCGTCAGCAAAAGTCAGTGGCATACGGCTGCCTATAGTCAAAACGATGCTTCTCCGTTTAATCAGAACTTCCATATTCTTCTCAATATGGCTGTCGGTGGACATTTTGATAACTACATTCTACCACCCGATGACTTTACTTCAGCGGAGATGAAGATTGATTACGTTAGAATTTATCAAGAAAATAAATAACAGGTATTCCAAGCAGGAATACCTGTTTTTAACTAACAAACTTTAATTTCTAGAAGCAAGTTTTTTCATCGCTGCCTTGTTTTTATACATAATTTCATCTGCTTTATTAAGGTGATAATCAAAACCTTTTTTCAGGTCGTTGGTGTAATAAGAGCCAATCGCGCAAGAGAGATTTCTCTTCGTTAGTTCTTCTTGAAGACTCTTTTCTTCTCGCATCACAGTGATGGCGTTTTCGGGGTTATAAAGCAAGACTAAAAATTCATCACCACCCATACGATAACAAGCTTCTTCTCCGTATCTTTCTAACAGGATATCGGATAAAGAGGTGATATATTTATCACCAGCCTCATGACCATAGGTATCGTTGATGACTTTCAAGTCATTCATATCAAAACTCAGATAACCAAGTGGCTTAGATTTATCGATTGCTTCGACTTTCTCATATAATCCCGAGCGGTTCTTCATTCTGGTAAGATGATCATGTTTGGCTTCCCAATCCACCTTTTTAAGCAGGTTCTTCTGAACGAGAATAGAACCCAAGAAGTTACCTAAATAGATGAAGGAGGCTTTTTCTTGTTGGAAAATCTCTTTGTTGAAGTTGGTCATAAAGTAAAAACCGATGACATCACCATTGATGGAGACTGGACAGAGAACCGAATTTCTGATGCTGGGATCTTCTGGTATTGATAGTCCTTTTTCTCTGTTGTAGGCATTAAAGTCATCCGCATAAGCGTATCCGTAAGCCAACAGATCGGTTTTTAGTTTTTGGAAGTCTTCTGGAGATAAGAGGTGTTGGTTTTCAACATCTAATCGGTTTTCGCTGGTATTAGCGATAAAGTTGATTCACATGCTTCCGTCTGTCTGTAGTTCGGCGACATAGACATGTTCCGCCTCATATTCCATTCTGGTGATTTCAATGAAGTTATCCACTTGGTCTTTGGCATCGCTGAAACGCGTGGAGAGCAACAAGACATCATTTAAGAAGTTGGTCGCCAGAGCATTGGTATTGTTGGCTTCTGATAATGGTTGGGCGGTAAAGAAGAGATAAGTACCTTCCTCAAAATCGATGAGAGTCTGGTGTATTCTACAATAGACACCGGACTGGGGGTTTAAGAAATTGCAGGTTTCAATGACGCCTGGTTTCAAATTCTTGTTGATGACAGGTATAAAAGAGGAG
>CACXYG010000010.1 GCA_902771745.1 uncultured Erysipelotrichaceae bacterium
AGGACTAAAGTTAGCCGTGATTAACTTTGTATATCATAACCTTTCTCTTCTCTATAGTCAAAAGAAAAGTTAAATTATGCTAACTTCTACGATAATAAGGATACTATTAACCTTAAATAGAAATTGAGACATGTTGAAATAACAGGCCCAAAAAAATTTTAAAAGCAACACCACAAAAAGAAATGTCGCAGAATATTTCAAAAGTAATTAGACAGTTGTTTTATAACTCAAGCTAAAGAAAAATAAATAACAAAAGTATTAAAAAATCGGTGTTTATACACAAAAAATATGTTTTAATAAAAACCGGAAAAACTGCTTATGGAAACAGAAAAACAAAAGAAAATCAAGGCCTTCTTCGGCTTAGAAAGACTCACACCTTACGAAAAACAATACATCGATCATAAGAACATGGTCATCATGAGATGGTTGACTGGTTTCTTATGCGTCATCGTTTTATTTGCAATGATCTTCTTCAACCTCATCTTCAAACCTGACGATCCCGCCTTCAGAGAACTCTACTACTCTCCCTTATGGTTCTATGGACATATCATCTCCTATTCTTCTCTCTTCATCATCTCTGTTTATATGTTTATTGTTTCTTCTATCTATCTGAAACAGAAGAAAAAGAAGATGCCTCATGGATTTATCATCTTCAACCTGTATCTCTTCTTGACCATCTATAACGGCTTTGGCATCTACATGTCGGCAACCGATTATCAAATCGGTGGACAGATCATCGGTATGGTCATCATCATGGCCGTCAGCTATCTTGTCTTCAACCTTCATCCGATCGGTGCCTTTGTCTCACTATCTTGTTATCTGAGCAGTTTCTTTGTCATCATCACCTACATTCCATTAATCGATAAATCTGTCTTCCCTGAGCCGTTGATGATGGTCGATTCCATGTTGATCGTTTATGCCGCTATCTTATACTTCGCTGGTATTGTCGTCTCTATCTTTGCTTATAAGAACACCATCAAAGCTGCTCGTAACCAATTCGCCTTAGAAGAACTCAACATGCAGTTAGCAGAATTATCCATGACGGATGATTTGACTGACTTATCCAACAGAGTCGCCTTAAAGACCAACTTGGCCAAGTTCTATCACAACGAGCTCAACCTCATGATGATCGATATTGATAACTTCAAGAAGTTGAATGACACCTATGGTCATCAGATCGGCGATGAAGTCTTGAAAACATTCGCTAGCCTGCTTGTCGACGCCTTTGGTAAAAACAATGTCTATCGTTATGGTGGTGATGAATTCCTAATTGTGTCTAATGAATCGGTCATCGATTTCAAAAAGAAGTTAAAGCATCTCCGTTCCAAAGTCGGTTCTTATCACTATCGTGGTAATGAACTATGTTTCTCTAGCGGTTACTATCATAACTTCATGGCCAACCATGAAGAATTCTCCAAAGCCCTGGAAGAAGCCGATAAAAGACTCTACTATTCCAAGAATCACGGAAAGAACATCGATACAGCCACAATCATGTAAGATAAAAACTCCTGACACGCGTCAGGAGTTTCTTTTATTGTTGAGAGGAGATAAGACAATCTCTCCTTTTTTTCTCGTCTCTTTCATATCGATGATACGCTGATTTGCACTACCGCGGAAATTCAGCGTGATATCTAATAGTTTGATCATGAATCTACCATCGACTAAGATATCGATACTATCTAAGATCTCATCAGTATATTCCGTATGACGACAACCACCAGGAGCGAGTTCCGTATCATAAAGGAAGCCAGAATACATCCAGATGGTTCTATTTGGCAATTCCGACTTGACCCTGCGGATGAGTTTTACCACCTCTTTTTGATTTTCAATCTCAAAAGGTTCTCCACCAAGAATGGTAAGACCATCATAATAAGGTTTTTGTAATTCCTCGATGATGGAGTCTTCTACTTCCTTGGTATAAGGATGGCCAAACTTGAAATCCCAGGTCGCTGGCTGAAAACACCCTGGACAACAGTTGGTACAACCAGAGACAAATAAGGACACACGAATGCCGGTGCCATTAGCGCTATCGGCTTTGATGATCTGACCATAATACATAAATCTCTACCTCCCCTTAAGAAAAATCCTTCATAGAGCAAACGGCCCTATGAAGGAATATTTTACTTTTCTTCTTTTCTTTCGGCCTGTTCTTTCATCTCTTCATCGACGTCACAAACGCCGCAGGAAAGATGGAGAACACGATCCTGAATCTCTTGTGTTCTACCCTGATTCCAGAACTGAGTTCCGATATAACCGCAAGTACGTCTGGTGACATGCATCTTGGACTGATCACGGTTGTGGCAGTTTGGACATTCCCAGACAAGCTTACCAGTCTCATCCTTGACAATCTTGATTTCACCATCATAACCGCAGACTTCACATAAGTCGGACTTGGTGTTCAACTCGGCGTAAAGAATGGTGTTATACATATGCTTCAAGATAGCTAAGACGGCTGGGATATTGTTCTGCATGTTTGGAACTTCAACATAGGAGACAGCACCACCTGGAGATAACTTCTGGAAAGCAGCTTCCTTGGTGAGTTTATCAAACGCATCGATGTTCTCTCTGACATTGACATGATAAGAGTTGGTGATGTAGTTATGATCGGTGACACCCTTGATGATACCAAATCTCTTCTGTAAGCACTTGGCGAACTTGTAGGTGGTAGATTCTAGTGGAGTGCCATAGACGGAATAGTCGATATTCTCTTCCTTCTTCCACTGCTGACACTTGTCATTGAGCATCTGCATGATGGCAAGACCAAAAGCCTTTCCTTCTTCCGAAGTGTGAGAAACACCCTTCATGTAATAGACCGTTTCCGCCAAACCAGCATAACCTAAGGAGATGGTGGAATAGCCGTTGAAGAGTAACTTATCGATGGTTTCACCTGGCTGGAGTCTAGCCAAAGCGCCATCCTGCCATAAGATTGGAGCAACATCACTAGGAGTGCCCATCAAACGGTCATGACGAGCCTGTAAAGCTCTATGGCAGAGATCGAGTCTCTTTTCCATGATTTTCCAGAACTTCTCTTCATCCTTACCAGAAGAACAAGCAGCATCGACAAGGTTGATGGTGACAACACCCTGGTTGAAACGACCATAGTATTTATGCTTGCCTTCGACAAAGTCGATGGCATCGCCGATATTGCCTTTACCCGCATCGGTAAAACGATCAGGAGTGAGGAAAGAACGGCAACCCATACATGGATAACAGTCACCTTTGAGTTCCATGGATTCCTTTTCCGAAATATAGTCTGGAACCATACGTTTGGCGGTACATTCAGCCGCTAACTTGGTGAGATAGAAATACTTACCGGATTCATCGATATTATTTTCCTGTAAGACATAGATGAGCTTCGGGAAGGCTGGGGTGATATAAGCACCAGTTCTATCCTTGACACCTAAGATTCTCTGCTTGAGCATGACTTCGATGATCAAGGCAAGGTCATCTCTGGTCTGACCTTCAGGGACTTCATTTAAATATAAGAAGACCGTGACAAATGGTGCCTGACCATTGGTGGACTGTAAGGTGATGAGCTGATACTGGATGGTCTGACAACCGGATTCAATTTCCTTCTGAACTTCAAGCTCGACAAGTTCCTTGAACTTTTCTTCGGTGGTAGTGATACCAGCGGCTTCAAACTCACTCTTCAATCTCTTGGTGATCTTGTTACGAGAAATATCGACAAATGGTGCTAAATGAGACATGGTGATGGTCTGACCACCATATTGGCTGGAAGCGACCTGAGCAACGATCTGACTCGCGACGGTACAAGCGGTGATAAAAGAGTGTGGTTTATCGATCTTGGTACCGGAAATGCAGGTGCCATTCTGAAGCATATCATTGAGGTTGACCAAGCAGCAATTGTGCATGTGCTGGGCAAAATAGTCAGCATCATGGAAATGGATAACACCTTCTCTATGAGCTTCGACAATATCAGGAGAGAGCAAGTATTTGCCAGTGTAGTATCTCGACCATTCACCAGCCATATAGTCTCTCTGGACAGAGAGGATGGTTGGGTTCTTGTTGGAGTTTTCCTGTTTGACTTCTTCGTTATCTCTTTCCACGACACCAGAAATCTTCTGATCGATATCAGACATTTTTCTGTCTTCGTTGTGCTTATAACGATAAGTGATATATAAACGGGCGACCTTGTGCTTACCAGAAGCCATCAAGGCGTCTTCGACCTTATCCTGAATCTCTTCAACCGAAAGGTCACGACCAGCATTCTGGGCATCTTTCTTGATGCCTTCGGCAATCTGTGTAATCTGTTCGTCAGTAAGACGTTCAGAGATAATACCTTCTTCGTTATTGGCCTTGCGAATCGCATTTTCAATCTTCACAATATCGAATGGAACACGTTCACCAGAACGCTTCATAACGCAGATCTTTGGTTCAACGTAATCCATGTTACCATCTAATAATTCGTCATACATAATAGAAACCTCCAAGTAGCAAACATAAAAAGACCCTTTAAGGCCAATTCAACGAAAACGATGATTTTCGCACTTCTAATTGTAGGTTAAAAGACCCTCTAAGTAAATGATTTTGCACCCAAAAAACAATGAAAATTTTTTCACAAAAATATAGTCATTTTTTAGTACATTTTGGAACCGTTTTTCACTAGGAAAAGCGTTTCATTATTGGTATAATGCAGCAGTTGTGTTAATGAGGTGTTGAAAATGTTGCAATTGTCAAATATCAGTATGCAGTTCGGAGGCCGCGTCTTATACAAAGACGTCAATGTCTCTTTTACCCCCGGCGAATGCTTTGGTATCATCGGTGCCAATGGTGCTGGTAAGTCTACCTTACTCAGAATCATCTCTGGTGATTTAGAGCCCACCGATGGCCATGTCATACTCGATCCTAAAGAAAGACTTTCCGTGTTAAAGCAAGATCATGATGCTTTTGATGAATATACCGTCTTAAGAACCGTCTTGATGGGTTATCCAAGATTGATTCAGATCATGGATGAAAAAGATGCGTTATATGCAAAACCGGATTTCAGTGAAGAAGATGGTGTCAAAGCCGCTGAACTGGAAAACGAATTTGCGGAGATGGATGGTTGGAATGCTGAAACCGATGCGGAGACTCTTTTAGAATCTTTGGGTGTCTCTAAAGAAAAAGAACATACCTTGATGAAAGATATGGATGCCAGAGACAAGGTCAAAGTCTTATTGGCCCAGGCCTTATTTGGTAATCCTGATATCCTAGTCTTAGATGAACCTACCAACAATCTGGATGAAAGAGCCTGCCGTTGGTTAGAGGAATTCCTCATCGAATTCGAAAATACCGTCTTGATCGTCTCTCATGACCGTTACTTCTTAAATAAAGTCTGTACGAGAATCCTGGATGTCGACTATAACGAGATCAACATCTTCTCTGGTAACTATGACTTCTGGTATCAGTCTTCTCAGCTTTTGCAGCAGCAGATGAGAGATCAGAACAAGAAGAAAGAAGAACGCATCAAAGAATTACAGGACTTTATCCGTCGCTTTGCTGCTAATGCTGCTAAATCCAAGCAGGCTACTTCCCGTAAGAAAGCTTTAGATAAAATCGAATTAGAAGAGATGAAACCATCCAGCCGTAAATATCCATTCATCTCCTTTAGAAGTGAATATCAGTTAGGTAAAGATGTCCTTGAAGTTCATGAAGCTACCAAAGAAGGTTACTTCAAGAACTTAGAGTTCACCGTCAAGAACACCGATAAAATCGCCTTTATTGCGGACAACTCCCTTGCCATCAGCAAACTCTTTGATATCTTAGCCGGCAAAGACACCTTGGACAAAGGTGAATTCAAGTGGGGAAAGACCACCAAGCCAACCTATATCCCAAGCAACTTTGCCGAATTCGATAACGTCAAATCCAATCTCGTCAACTACCTCAGACCCTATGCTAAAGAAACCACCGATGTCTATCTTCGCGGTTTCTTAGGAAGAATGCTCTTCACCGGTGAAGAAGCCTTAAAGAGCGTTTCTGTTCTCTCTGGTGGTGAGAAAGTCAGACTACGTTTCTGCAAAGTCATGTTAGACCCAGGAAACGTCATCATGCTTGACGATCCAACTAACCACCTCGACCTGGAATCCATCACTTCCTTAAACAAAGGTATGAAGGAAGCCGAACACACTGTCATGCTCTTTTCTTCTCACGATAGAGAATTGCTCAACACCATCGCCAACAGAATCATCTACATCAAAGCCGATGGCTCCTATATCGATAGAGAGATGACCTACGAAGACTTCTTGACTTACTTAGATACGTTATAAAACAAAAAAATAGATTCAGACCTGACACACAAGTTGTTAAGTCTGAATCTATTTTATTTTGTGATGATGGTTGGTAACCAAATGATATGCTTCTTTAAGATGTTCTTGAACTGCAACATACTCGTACCGATACCAATAGAGATGTCTTTGTTGAGGCATTAGTGTCGATTTTCAAATGCTTTCAACTAACGAGGTTTTTGATGTTATTTTTTCTGAATTGGGTAATCGTATTTATCTAACAACTCTGTAAATGCCTGTTTGTAAAGTTCTGGTCTCATTATTTCGTATGCTGACCTTAGTTTATCTAATTCTTGTTTAAGTTTTCTAATTGTTTGTTCGTTTGAAGACAAAGTGACGAAATCAATATTTCCGTATGCGTTAAAACTTGCGGAATTCAGATTAAAAAGTCCGCTTGCTTCTAATTCTGTAATGTATATTGCAGCATCTTTATAGGTCCTAACACTTGCATCATCAGAACCTTTTTTCCTTCCTAAGAGTAAATAGTCCAAAGATATGTCAAGTGTTTTGGCAATAATAATTAAGTAATTTGATGATGGAAAGGAATGACCATTTTCCCATCCACTGATCATTTGAACTGTAGGTGCTCCTATAAGTTCTTTAAACTGTTCTTGATTTAACTTTTTTGATTTCCTGATTTCAGCAAGTCGCTTACCGACTTCTTTTTTTAATTTATCCATCGAAATAACCTCAATTTATTGAAACAAGTAAATTATAGCAAAAAAATTACTTATTTAAGTAAAAGTCATTTCTTTAAATAAGCGTAAATAAAAAAATCATCTCATTTTACTTTGTTCTCCAATCCAACGTTAAAACAATGTTTTTTGAAAAGTGGGATTACATTAATAGTGGCAGCCACAACCATTTGTTTTTTCAAAGTGTATACACAATGAATAGAAAGAGGTGATTATATGAAAAAAATGAAAATGGATGACGATTTCCAAAGCTACTTAGTTGAAGGGGCAATATTTGAAGGCAAAGCTGACATCCCTTGCATGTTGAGACTAAACAATATAATAATACCAAAATGTCTTTCACCGTATACCACACGAAAAAGAATTAAAGACAAAAATGTTGTCCTGCATTGCTTTATTCATGATTTCCAGTTTTCCAATCTACTTACCGAGACAAAACGTCATGTTGAAGAATTGACAGCATTTGATGGAATAATCTGTCCAGATCCAACAATAACCATCGGTGGATCACGAACAATTAATCAGGCTCAGGTGTATTTTTCTAGAGCAGTAGGATTTTATCTTCAAACGCATGGAGTTAACGCAATTCCTTGTATCAGATGGGGAGATAAATCAACATATGATTATTGCTTTTTAGGTGTCCCTAAAAACTACATAGTCGCTATTAGTACACATGGTTGTATAATGCCATGTCAGGAAAACAATAACGAACTTCGTAACGCTTTTATAAAAGGGTTACCAATTATGCTTGAAAGACTAAAGCCAAAACACGTAATTGTCTACGGAAGAATGCCGGATAAAATATTTGGTCCATATAAATCAATGGCAAACTTCTTGCACTTCGAGAGTGATTTGCAAAAATACTTCAGCCAGAGGCAGGAGGAAAAATAATATGGGCGTAAGAGTTCACTATGTAGGAAGAAAACAACGTTTTCGTTCACTGGAGCAAAATATAAATGCAACCTCCTCTTCATATCCAATTCACAATGGTTTTTTTGGAACAAAAGGTTCTTCCTATGGAGTCCGGGAAATACATTCGAGAAATCATGAAAAAACAGCAAAAGATTTCTTTAATAAAATTGCAAGAGGTGGAATACTCGATTTACACACTATTAATGGTGGAGTGATTTCAAGAATGAAGGATGGTACAGTTATTTCTTATAGAAAAATCACTAGTTCGAGCAATAGTCCTGCAGTAGAAATAAGATTTAGAAAACTAGATTCAAAATATGGAATCAAAGATCAAAAAATTCATTTTGTACAAGACAAATAAATGGAGGATAATAGTAGTATGGTGAATATTGGTTTAGATCATGAAGGTAAAGCCCTTCTCAAAAGTCTTATCGGAAAAGAACTGATTCAATATAGACATGATCCATTAGATAAATTTGGTGGTGAAAAAGTCTATGGAAGAATCGAAATGTTTTTCGACGATTCAATCATTCTAATCGAGTATGACTATGCACCTTACCCACTGTTTGGAAGTACTGATGACGAACACCCTGTATTCTCTATAAAAAAGATATCTGAAGAAGAGGCCGTCTCTGCATTGGAAGATGTCTCCCAAATCAATATTAAGGTTGAAAAAGTGATCTCAGGTGTATCACTTATAGAAGATACGATTGACATTGAATGGGATGGCAAAAAAGATAGTACAAGACTTCTTAAAGCAATTATTCTAAAGTTTGGACAAGAAGAGATAGCAATCCAGGGTGATTATATGATGCCGTTGCTCGATATCATCAAAGGAACAAACGTTACATCAAAGCTTCTTGAACCTGGTGAAGAATATAAAGAAGATTCAGAAATTAAGTATATTGCTAAAAGATTCATCGTTGATTTATAAAACAAAAAAATAGATTCAGACCTGACACACAAGTTGTTAAGTCTGAATCTATTTTATTTTGTGATGATATTTTTAAAGTTCGGAATTCAAGGATAAATCGCCAGGCTTGATCCAACCAAGCTTTCTGAACAAGATATCCAAAGCCCAGACAAGGGCGATTGGTAAAGCGATACAAAGAACAAACATACCAACCCAGGTCTGCCAGGTATTACCCATGGAAGAATATAAGCCGATTAGACCGACAAGGCCAGAAGTACCCATACCAGCACTAGAACCAACACAGGCAAGTTTTAACCAGCAAGTGGAGATAGGACCAAGGATTGCGCTAGTGATAATGGTTGGTAACCAGATGATAGGCTTCTTTAAGATGTTCTTGAACTGCAACATACTCGTACCGATACCAATGGAGATGACCATACCGATGGAGTTATCTTTTCTGGACATGACAGCAAAGCCAAGCATCTGAACACAGCAACCGACTAAAGCAGCACCAGAGGCAATGACAAGACCAGAGAGTTTTGGATTAGCTAAAGCTTCCGTAACGGTCAAGTCACTGATGCTGAAAACCATAGCACCGATAGCTGCACTAGAGATAGGAGCAGTCAAAGCCATACCCATCAAGACAGCAACGATGATACCCATTAAGAATGGAACGACATTAGTGGATTCATTGACCAACCACTGAATACCATAAGTGACGTAAATGGTTGGGAAACGGAAAGTTAAACCAGCAATAAAGCCGACAGCGATACCAAAGAGTGGAACCAAGATGATATCGACAGGAGTCTTTCTGACTAAGACATACTTCATGGCTAAAGCGGCAGCAATGACCACAAAATAGATGGTAAGAGGATCACCAACCTGGAATTTTCCTGCATTGATGATACCATCAGTGACAAAAACCGTACCTAAAGAGAAGTAGGAAGCCAGTTCACCAACACCAGCAAGAACAATCGTCTTGAGTGGAGTCTCTTTTAAGGCTAAGGCCACACCAGCACCAATACCGGCACCAGTAAGACAGGTCAGAGCTGTTGCACCATTGGTCAGGACATTATGCATGAAGACGGTAAAGTCATTAGCGTTAGCATCAGCAGGGAAGAATCCGCCGATAGTCTGGATGATCGTACCGATGATCAATGTGGCAAATAAGCCATAAGCCATACCATTTAAGGTCGTGATAAAGAAAGAGAGGACTTTGTTTTCTTTCTTTGTCTGTGTTGTTGTAGAATTTGTTTCGCTCATAGATATATTCCCCTTTCAGAATATAAACAAAATCGAGATATTATATTCTTAAATCACACAAAGTGTGAGTGTTTTTTTAAAAAATTATTTAGTTTCTGTAACAAGCTAAAAGAGAATGGGTTTTCAACCATAAAACAGCAAAAAATTTTTGCAAGTAAAAACTAAAAGAAGACAACACCCCTCATCAGGCAATGTCTCCTTAAACCATATATATAAACCAAATCTTTTGATATTTATAAGATACCTTCCAAAAGGATCTTGATACCAATACCAACAAAGACCAAAGCAGCAATTAAACCTGCCCATTTCTCTAATGGACCAGCAATCTGCTTAGCTAAAAAGACACAAAGAAAACTAAGGACAAACGTAGTGATACCAATGATAGAAAAGACAATCATAGCATTAGGTATGGAATAACTCATATAGACAAAACCGATACACAACGCATCGATAGAAGTAGCGATAGATTGAACAAGAATATCGATAAAACTAATGGTCTTCTCTTTACGAGGCTCTACATTTTCACCTCTAGCCAAGGCTTCTTTTTCTTTTTTACGTTCGCGATATTCCTTCAGCCAATCGATAAAGGATTTCAAGCCTAAGAATAAAAGGAGTGCAAAAGCAATCCAAGGAATCCACTTTGTCAACTGATCTCTAAAAAGATAACCGACAAAATAACCAATAGTAGGCATCATAAACTGGAAAAAGCCAAAAGAGAAGGAGATGAGTATCATCTTTACTAGACGCATACCTTTCTCATTTAAGCCATTGGTGGCATTGACGGTCATAGCATCAACCGACATCGATATAGAAGTCAAAATACAATCAACCCAATTAATCATAATTTTAAAACGCAAAGGTCATTATAATACCTTTGCGTCAATATTACCACTTACTCGTTTCTTCTCTGAAAGAATAAACGAACAAATCACTATAAAAGAATTGCAATTCGTATCAATTAAAGAATGGTCAATGTTATTATGTCGTAAGCCTCATTTGTATCCCTGTGGAGGAAGACCTGGTTTAAGTTGTTCTCAACATGAGATATCGTAATTATAGCAAGCGAGTAAACGACATCCATGTTTAAAAGCTCATCATCAGCGACATGATAATGAATCGATACATGAAGTTCTTCATTCATAACATAAGTTCTGAGAATACTTGCTTCCTCGATTGTGGACGATCGATGAAATGGAAGAACTAAAACATCAACAGTACCAAAATCAAATGAGGTTTCAGAAGAAATAAATTCATCAGAAAACTTCGAATAAGACTCTTTAAACGTATCAAATGTTTTCTGACTTTGATATACCACCGGACTACGTGGTATAGGATATTCTTCGTCATTATACTCCGGAAGATACATCGCCACTGTGTTAAGGTAGCAATCCTTTTCCTCTCCATCACGAGAAGAAGTAGAAGTAGAAATAGAAGTGCTTGTCTCCATAGGTCCAGTAAGCAAATTACTACTAGTCATACTTTCACCACAGGATGAAAGCATTCCGATCGTCAATAAGAATATTAAGTGTTTCTTTTTCATAGATACATACTCCCTTTTCATACAAATCAACATAGATATTCCTTTTTGATAAAACACATTTACTATTCATTATCTAAACCATTCATCAAAGGCTTGATTTCTTGTTTTTTTATTGAAATATGTTGTACAAAAGCTAATATTGCATATAAGTATACAACATTTATTCAAAAAAACATATTTAATAAAATAGCAAGTTAGAATCTCTTTTTTCTACTTACTGATTTCTTCTCTTATAAGCACTGCGAACAAGATCACCAAGACCATCGATGATACGAAGAGAACCGATGATCAAGAAGATCACACCAAGGATCATCGAAAACACGTCACTCGTATAGTCATTGATGACGATGAAGTAGATACCAGTACCAAACATGGAAATCATCTCGATGATAGCAACGATAAACGAGAAGACATTATCCTTATAGTAGAGGTCGATGATACGACCTAAGGCCGTGAAAGATAAGACCATCATCACGATGCCAAAAATGATACAAGAGAAATCTGACATGACATCACCAGAGATGAAGTAGGATGCACTTAGAGCGACAAGTATCGTACATATATAAATACGAAGCATGTTTCGTTTGACATTCCACTTGGTCAAGAAGAGATAGTAGAAGAGAACTACCAGTTCTGCAATGGTGACCACTAAGAAGATGCCACCGATAAATAACGGGAAGTTATGGAATGGTAAGAAGAGGAAGACAAAACCTAAAACGATCAAGACCAGACCGATTGGAACAGATAAGTTATGAAGCAAGAAGTCAATCGGTTTGATATGACGAAGGGTCATCAAGGTTCTACCAAAGACCATGGTCAGTGGTAAACGTGTGACCGTCTTTTTTGTCTCTGGATTCTTATCCGCTAGTTTCATCAAGAATCTCTGCAGTTCTTTTAAACCACCATTTCTGACACTAGAGACCGTCTTCTTCTTGCCGGAATCGGCAAACGCATCAAAGACTTCATCCAAGATCTTTCCACGATCTTCTAACTTGGTATCGATAACATACTGGGCCAAAGCTTCATCTAAAGCTGCTGCTTCCGGATCTAATTGAGAAGCCAAAGACAATTCTATACCTTTGACTTGCCAAGATTTTAAGTTGTGCTGAACCAAACCTTTTTCGTTCGATCTAACGATACGACAATCACTAAATGGGAAAGGAAACGTCATACCGATGACACTATATTCCGGGATGATTCTGACAGTCTTTTCATCAATCTTCTTCAAGAAAATCGGATTCATGACTTCATTACAGATACCTGGAGCATCATTACTGAAGACTTTCTTAACTAACGGATATAACGCTTCATCCATCTTGGCTGCACCATAGATGGCTAGATTACCACCTTTAGAGTGGCCTCCAACATAATAGATACCACCTTCTTTGACATGTTCGTTTAAATAATCGACAGCCAAGTCCTGACCAGGCACTTTACGATAGGTCATCGCCAAATCTTCTTTCCAGCCAGCGATAGAATCATCGGTTCCTCTAAAACCGATATAATGTTCATCCTTACCAAAACAGAACTCCATAGCTGAAAACTGAATCGCATCATCATCCGCATACTTGATGATGTCGATATAGTTCTTGATCAAGACAGAAGCAAAACGCTTGGTGTTAGCGAAAATACCAAATTCTTCTTCGTTGATCAACAAATCCAGATCTTTTGGAAAACCACCACTAGCCATCAAACGGTCATAGTATTCCTTGATGGTGAGACCATTTTCATTTTCTTCTTTGCTGACTTTCACATTCTGAAAGTCGGCATAAGCCAAAAACGAAAAGACCAGGTTATCAACATCATTGAAACCTGATTCTTCAAAGGTGATATCCCCGCGCCAGAGTGCGTAGTCAAAAAAAGTTCCGCTTTGCATTTTATCTATAATTATTTTACTGATTTTGCAACAAGAAAGAAATATAAAACCGGCACAAAATTAGCAAAACTTTTCCTCATATAATGACAAAAAGAATCAGAAGATAAAATCATGCTCAAAAAGATTAAAAAATCATTATGGTTTCTTATTGTGAGAAAGAAGAAATATTCAAAAAGGCAATAATTAGTAAAATCATCTTGTTTAAAGAAAGAAAATGATATAAACAACTTTTTCTTATTTTCGTAGTGTTATAAGCATAAATCTAAATAAAATTTTAAAATTATTTTGACTTAAATTTTAAGCAATGATAAGATTAATGCGTCAGGAAAAATTTAATTTTTTTCGTGACCAGAAACAGGATTACTCAACAGAGTCAAAAAGTGGCGATTGATCCGTTGCCAACGTGACATGCTTGTCACATTATTGATTCCTCGAAGAGGGGAAATTTTGTAAGTTGGTTACTTATAACAACCATTAAATGCACCCTGCCGTGCAACTTGTGAAACGATCAATAAGAGTAGTAAAAGTACATTTACTATATAGACTCTGAAAATCCAAAACCGGATATGAAAGTTTGAACATAGTTGCCATGGTGCGACTATGTTCTTTTTGTTTTAAATCTCTCAAATAGATTCTAGTTAGGAAAGGAGAATGATATGGCAAGAGTTTTAATCATCGGATGTGGCGGTGTCGCTACCGTCGGCATCACCAAATGCACCCAGGTTCCCGAAGTCTTTAAAGAAATCTGCATCGCTTCCAGAACCAAATCCAAGTGTGACACTTTAGCTAATAAGCTTCAGCCAACCACCAAGACCAAGATCACCACCACCAAGGTTGATGCTGGTAACTTAGAGGAAATGATTGCCTTATTAAAATCATATAAACCAGATATGGTCATGCACTTAGGTATGCCATATCACAATTTAGTCATCATGGAAGCTTGCGTCCAGTGCAAGGTTCACTACCTTGATACCGCCGCTTATGAACCAGAAGATGTCGATGATCCAGAGTTCAGAAAGTACTATGACAAGAGATGTAAGGAAAAAGGCTTCTATGCTTATTTCGACTATCCATTCCAGTGGGCTTACAGAAAGAAATTCGAAGAAGCTGGTGTCACCGCTGTCTTAGGCTGCGGTTTTGACCCAGGCGTCACCCAGGCTTATGTCGCCTATGCCAAGAAGCATCAGTTCGATACCATCGATACTCTTGATATCTTAGACTGCAACGGCGGTGACCACGGTTATAAGTTTGCTACCAACTTCAATCCCGAAATCAACCTTCGTGAAGTCTCTTCTCCAGCCGCTTATTGGGAAGACCACAAGTGGCATAGAGTTGAAGCCATGACCATCCATAAGACCTATAACTTCGATGGTGTCGGTATGAAGGATATGTACCTCCTCCACCACGAAGAAATCGAATCCTTAGGTCTCAACTATCCAGAAATCAAGAAGATCAGATTCTTCATGACCTTTGGTCAGTCCTATCTTGATCATATGAGATGTCTTGAGGATGTCGGTATGCTTTCCACCAAGGCCATCAACTATGAAGGCCATCAAATTGTCCCAATTCAGTTCTTAAAGGCTTTATTACCAGATCCAGCCACCTTAGGTCCAAGAACTGTCGGTAAGACCAACATCGGTTGTATCTTCACCGGTAAGAAAGACGGCAAGGAAAAGAAGTACTACATCTACAACGTCTGCGATCATCAGGAAGCCTACAAGGAAACCGGCGCTCAGGCCATCTCCTACACCACTGGTACTCCAGCTATGTGCGGTGCCATGATGGTCTTGACCGGCAAGTGGAACAAGCCAGGTGTCTATAACGTCGAAGAGTTTGATCCAGATCCGTTCATCGATGCCATGAATCATCATGGTCTTCCAATTCGTGAAACCAATGACCCAGTCATGGTCGATTAATTATGAAGTTAGATAATACTCCACCATTCAAACGCTTTTTAGACACCAATCCATACGAATTATTCAAGAATGTTAAGACCCCATGCTTCGTCATTGACGAAGCGGGTCTTATCTATGACGGCAAGATTTTAAAAGATGTTCAGGATAGAACCGGCGCTAAGATTCTCTTAGCTCAGAAAGCCTTCAGCAACTATGATGTCTATCCTGTCATCGAGCCATTTGTCGCTGGTACCGAAGCCTCTGGCTTATATGAAGCTAGACTTGGTAAAGAAGAAATGCCCAATAAAGAAGTGCATGTCTTCTGCGGTGCCTATCGCGAAGAAGAATTCGATGAAATCTTAAAGTATGCCGATCATCTTGTCTTCAACTCCGTCAATCAGTTCAAGAAATACGCCCGCAAGGCCAAAGCCGCTGGTAAATCTATCGGCTTGAGAGTTAACCCTGAACATTCCACTCAGGTCGGTCATGATATCTATAATCCTTGTGCCCCAGGTTCTCGTCTTGGTGTCACGCTTCCTGCTTTTGAAGAAGGCATGGATGAAGAATACTTATCCTTGTTAGATGGTATTCACTTCCACACCCTCTGCCAGCAAAACAGCGATGATCTAGAATCCACCTTAAAAGTGGTCGAAGAGAAGTTTGGTAAATATCTTTCCAACTTGAAATGGATCAACTTCGGTGGTGGCCATCATATCACCAGAGCTGATTATGATATTGAAAGACTGATCAAATGCATCAACCATGTTCAGGACACCTATCATGTCCAGGTCTATCTTGAACCAGGAGAAGCCATCGTCTTAGATGCTGGTTATCTTGTCACTAAGGTCTTAGATACCTTCGATAATCACGATTACCATATCGCGATATTGGATACCTCGGCTGCCTGTCACATGCCTGATGTTGTTGAGATGCCTTATCTTCCACCGCTATATCAAGCCAACTTGGAAGGCTATAACTACAAGATTAGACTTGGTTCTCAGACTTGTTTAAGTGGTGATGTCATCGGTGACTACAACTTCGAAAAGCCATTAAAAGAAGGTGACATGCTCATCTTTGGTGATATGGCCTTATACACCACCTGTAAGACCAACACCTTCAATGGTATGCCTCTTCCTGATATCCTCTATCTTCATAAAGATAACACCATTGAAACCTTGGCTCAGTTTGGTTATGACGACTTCAAATATCGTCTAGGAAAGAAACGTGAACATAATGCGTTTTCGTCACCGAAAACACATCATGCAGCATAGCTGCAGTATTCAGTTTGCTCCAGGAAGGTTGAGAACATTGATTCATGAATAT
>CACXYG010000011.1:0-10451 GCA_902771745.1 uncultured Erysipelotrichaceae bacterium
GAACTGGAAATGACATATAGAAAATATCATTCTGAAGGTTTTGAAATACTCGATTTCCCTTGTAATCAATTCCATGGTCAAGCGCCAGAAACTGATAAAGAAATCAATGAATTCTGTATGATGAATTATCATACAACCTTTAAACGATTTAAAAAGGTGGAAGTAAATGGTGAACATGCAGAACCTCTCTTCCTCTATCTCCAGAAAAAGAAAAAGTTCCTGGGTTTTGATCCTTCCAACCCACTTTCAGGTGTCATCGCCTCCATTCATATCAAGCAAGGACCCGGTTGGGAAGAAGATAACAGCATCAAGTGGAACTTCACCAAGTTCTTAGTCGACCGCAATGGTAAAGTGGTCAAACGTTTTGAATGCACCGCCAAGCAAAAAGATATCGAACATGCTATTGAACATGTCATCGATACACAATTGGAGGATGAAAGCCATGTATAACCCTATTAAGCGTTATCTTCAGGGAAAGGCCCATGTTGGTAGAGTCGGGTATCGTTTTGCGGCTTTTATCTTCAAAACTGTCACCACTCACCTAGATAACAAGAGATTAAAGCAGCAAAAGGATAACCACGAAGACCTTCACATCAGCAAAGATTTAGCTTATATCAACGATAAAAATCGTTATCATCTTTTGGATGTCTATGAACGCAAGGATAAAACAGGAAAAGAACCGGTCATCCTTGTCATTCATGGCGGTGGTTTGATGTATGGAGATAAAGACCTCAACCGCTATTCCAATATGGAATTATGCCGTCGCGGTTATACGGTCGTTGCTATCTCTTATCCACTTGCCCCGAAAGTTACCTTCTATGATCAGATTCATGACTGCTTTAACGCCCTAGAATGGATGGACACTCATCAAGAAGAATACCATTTTGATATGAATAAACTCTTCTTATGGGGCGATAGTGCCGGTGGATTATTATCCTTTAGTCTTGCCAGCATCAATAATCAGATAGACTTGCAAAAGAAATTCAACCTCAGTCTACCAAAGCCATATCACATCAAAGGCCTTGGTTTGATTTCTAGTATGAAGTCGGTAGAAAGAGATGACAACTCGGGTGTTATTTATAGAGTTGCTATAAAAAGAAAACAAAAGGAACTTGGATGTTATGAATTTCTTTGTGATATGAGTAAATCTTTACATAAAGAGTCTATGGTTCCTGCGATTATCACCACCTCTGATTTAGATATGATCAAACCAGACCCAGTGATTTTAGATGAGATTTATACTCGTGAAGATGTGCCTCATATCTATTTAGATTATCAAAGCAAAGAACATCAGCTAGAACATGTCTTCCCTATTCTTTATCCGCACTACAAAGAGAGCCAAGAAGTCTTCAATAAAGCGGATGAATTCTTTAAATCTTTAATCTAGTAAGCACTTTATTGCGCTTTTCATGCCTTTTGATTGCTTTAAATTTTCTTTATATATAAAATATATAAACTGCTTTTATATCGTCTTAATGTAAGGAGTGTAAGATATGAATATTGGAATCGTTTCTCTTGGCTGTGCCAAGAATCAAGTCGACTTAGAAGAAATCTTAGCTTATTTAAAACGCAACGGTTTTGAGACTGTCTCTGATCCTGAATTAGCAGACATGATCATCATCAACACCTGCGGATTTATCGATGCTGCGAAAAAGGAATCTATCGATGCTATCTTAGACATGATCCAGTATGAAAAACCTGTCATTGTCACTGGTTGTCTTGCCACTCGTTATCTTGAAGACCTCAAGAAGGAAATTCCGGAAGTAGCCTTATGGATTCCAATTGAAGAATATAAAAACTTCGGCAAGTTATTCCAGCCTCTTGTCAAAGATAGAGTCTTGAAAGGTGAGATTGACCCAACCAAACGCGTCTTCATCTCTCCTGAAAGAGAAGCCTATTTGAGAATCTCAGATGGTTGTAATAACTTCTGTACATTCTGTGCCATCCCTCATATCAGAGGTCGTTTCAAGTCTGTCCCCTTTGAAACCTTAAAGCAGGAACTCGACATGATGGATGAAAACAACATCCGCGCCTTAACCGTCATCTCGCAGGACACTTCCATGTATGGAAGAGACCTCAAGACGATCGATTTAACCGGACTTACCAAGGAAATCATCAAGCATAAGAACTTTGACTTTGTCAAACTCATGTATCTCTATCCTGATGAAGTTCCAGAAGAATTGATTGACTTATTTGCTTCTGATTCTAACCTGACTCCTTACTTTGACTTGCCCGTTCAGCATTTTGCGGATCACGTCTTAAAGAGAATGGGTAGAAGAGGCAGTGAACAGGACATCATCGATCTGATTGCTCGCTTCAGAAAGAAAGTTCCTGAAGCAATCTTGAGAACGACCATCATGGTTGGCTTCCCTGGTGAAACGGAGGAAGACTTCCAGGAATGTCTCAAGCAGATCAAGGAGGTGAAGTTTGACCATCTCGGTTGCTTCATGTTCTGTCCTGAAGAAGGAACCCCAGCCGCCTTATTCAAGGATCAGGTTCCGGAAGAAGTCAAACTTGCGCGATATAACGCGATTATGAAAGAGCAAAAGAAGGTCTCCTATCAGTTGAACAAGAAACGCATCGGCAAAACCTACAAGTGTCTTGTCACCAACTATAACGAAGAAGACTTCACTTATGATTGTATTTGCAACCTCTATGCTCCGGACGATATCGACGGCAAGATGAGACTCTATTCCAAGATCGACATCAAGCCAGGTGATTTAGTCGAAGCGAAAGTTGTCAACGCCCTCGTCTACGATTTAGATGCTGAGGTAACCAAAATCATCAGAAAGGCTTAACGCATGATCTTCGGAAAATATATCAACGAATACTACAAAAAATACTGGTATCTATTTGTTGCTGTGTTTACCGCTGATATCATTGTCGATTTGTTGCAATTACTGCTTCCGCTCATTATCGGTAATATCGTATCAGCGATTCAACGCCCCAACTTAGCAGAACCTTATTCCTTTTCTCTCTTAAGACCAATATTCGGTTTTAAAGGCGGATTTGTTCTCTCCGCTAGTGAAACCATACCGTTTTATCAAACAGACTTCTTCATCACCTTGCTTTTGATTGGTTCCATTGGTGCAATCATCTTCTTAGGTCGTATGGGTTGGAGATTCTTCTCGGCGCATATCGCTGCGAATATCGAAAGAGATTTAAGAACAAAGATGTTTGCCCATATTCAGACGATGTCTTTGTCTTATTACAATCAGAAGAAGGTGGGTGGTTTACTCTCTTTCTTCACTTATGATCTTCAGACCATCAAGCAGTGCTTTACCGATGGTATGATTTTCATCACCGATTTATTGGTCTTAGGTACGACTTCCTTCACCTTGATGTCTATCATGTCCTGGCAGATGACTTTGTACACTGCCATTCCTTTGGTCGCCTTTATCGTCTTTGGCGGATTCATCGGTAGAGGCGAAGCAAAAAGATATAAAATCTCCAGTGATGCTTTTGAAGATTTATCCGATTTTACGGAAGAAAATCTTCAGGGCTTTTCCGTTGTCAAAGCTTTCTTGAAAGAGAAAGCCAGAATCAAATCCTTCAAGGGTTTATCTAAGAGTGCAGAAGTCAAATCCATCAACTACTTACGTTTCTCTTCTTTGATTGAGTGCGGTATCAACATCTTCTTAGCCATCACCTTCTTTGTCTTATACTTGCTTGCTGGTAACGCCATCTTGGATAACTCTCTTCCATTTGCTGGTTCGGTTACCGATACTGGTAGATTATTAACCTATGTCGGTTATTATGATGCCTTGATCTGGCCGATGATCGCTGGTGGTATGTTGATTGACTTGGTCTCCAGAGGTTCTGGTGCCAGACGTAGAATTGCCGATATTCTCGATGCCAAGCAGGACATCGTTGATGAAGAAAACGCAAGACACACCGAATTAAAAGGTCGAGTGGAATTCAAGAATCTCTCCTTTACCTATCCCGATGGTGATGTGCCAGTCTTAAAAGATATCTCGTTTGTTGCAGAACCTGGTATGAGCGTTGGTATCATCGGTCGTACCGGCAGTGGTAAATCCACTCTTGTCTCTCTTCTTCCAAAGTTATTCAACTTACCAAAGGGTATGTTATATATCGATGATTGTGACATCATGGATTGGCAGAAGAAAGATTTAAGAGAAAACACCGGTTATGTCTTACAAGAAGGTTTCCTCTTCTCCGGTTCTGTCAAAGAGAACATCGCGTTCTCCGAAAAAGAACCTGGTGAAATGGACTTTGAACGAGTCAGAAAATCCGCCAGTTTCGCCAATGTCGATAAAGACATCATGGAATTTGTCAATCAGTATGATACTGTTGTCGGTGAAAAAGGTGCCACCTTATCAGGTGGTCAGAGACAAAGAGTCTCAATTGCCAGAGCCATCTATAAAGATCCATCCATGCTCATCTTAGATGACTCTCTCAGCGCGGTTGACGCCGATACCGAAAAAGCCATTCTTGCCAACATCAAATCCCGAGAGAAAAAGTTGACGACGTTTATCATCGCTCATCGCATCTCCGCCATTGAGACTTGTGATCTCATCTTGGTTTTGGATAACGGTAAGCTTGTCGGTAAAGGAAAGCATGATGAGTTATACAAGTCCTGTGCCCTTTATCATGACTTATGTGAATTGCAGAAGTTAGAAAAGGAGGTCAACTAGTTTTATGGAAAACGAAGAAATTGAATTAAAACAGTACTCCTTGAAGGATGCTTCTGTCTTGAAGAGACTTCTCTTCTATATCAAGCCATATATGAAATGGTTTGTCGCTATCATTCTTCTTGATGTCTTTGTCAATGCCGCCTTCAACATGGATCCTCTCATCGTCCGTTTCTTGATCGACAGTTTAACGGCTGCCAGCAATGGTCAAATACCTAAGGAACAGGCCTTCCAGTTCTTGATGATCATGGTCATGTTCGATGTCGCCTTATGGATCTTTGCTGGTTTTGGTGGCTTCTATGTCAATCTCTCCTTAAAGAAGATTGGTCAGAAAGTCGTTAAGGATATGAGAGATGATCTTTTCTCTCATGTCTTATCCCTCTCTTTAGCAGACTTAAGAAAACTCCAAATCGGTTCTTATGTCACACGTATCACCAACGATACTCAGAACATCTCCATGCTCTTTAGTGATATCGCACCTCAAGTCTTAAGAGCCGTCTTGTCCTTGACCATCATCATGGTCACCACCTTTGCCTCTACTGGTTTCTACGGATTTATCTTCTTAGCCTATGTCCCAATCGTCTTCACCTTATCCTTCTTCTTCAACAGACAATCCCGTAAATACTATCGTGCTGAAAAGAAGTGTGTTTCCGAAATGAACTCCTTCTTAAGTGAAGCCTTCCAGGGTGTCAAGGTCACCAAGACCTACAACAGAGAAGACAAGAAACAAAAAGAATTCCTCGTCAAAAACAACAATATCCGCACCGCCTTTGTCAAATCTCAGAACTTATTCGCCTTCTATTACCCTTTCATGTATCTGCTTCAGATCTCCTGTGTCGTCATCCTCTTTAGCACCATCATTCCAAATATCGATGGTCATATCATCACCATTGGTATCTTCCAGATGCTCTTCCAGTATTCCACCCAGTTCTTCCAGCCGATCCAGACCATCACCCAATTGATGAACATGCTTCAGCAGACCATCTCCAGTGCCGAGCGTATCATCGTCGTTGAGAATGAAAAAGAAGAATCTCAGGACAACGTGGAAGAGTTGATCGATGTCCCTTCCTTCAAGGGTAAGATTGAATTCAAGCATGTCTACTTTGCCTATGAAGGTGATGACTATGTCTTAAAGGATGTCTCTTTTGTCATCAACCCTGGTGAAACTGCCGCCTTTGTCGGTGCCACCGGCGCTGGTAAATCTACAATCATCTCTTTAATCTCTAGAACTTATGAAATCAATTCTGGTGAAATCCTGATTGATGATGTTCCTCTTCAGAAATATACCCTGACTTGTTTAAGACGTAATATCGGTATGATGTTACAAGATGTCTTCATCTTCTCTGGTAACATCAAAGACAACGTTTCTCTTGGTAATGAAGAAGTCAGTGATCAGGAGATCAAAGACGCTTGTGAATATGTCGGTGCTGATCATTTCATCAAAGAATTACCCTATGGTTATGAGACCAAGGTCTCCGAAAGAGGTGAAAACTTCTCTGCTGGTCAAAGACAGCTCATCTCCTTTGCCAGAACCATCGTCTATCATCCTTCGCTTGTCTTATTAGATGAGGCGACTGCCAACATCGATACGGAGACAGAAAACATCATCCAGTCCTCTTTAGAGAAGATGAGAAGCATCGGTACGATGATCATCGTCGCGCACAGATTATCCACGATTAAAAATGCGAATGTGATTTTTGTCGTCAATAAAGGTAGAATAATAGAACACGGAAATCATCAAGAACTTCTCAAATTAAAAGGAAACTACTATAATTTATATCGGTTGCAGAATATGGAGAAGAATTTGGGCAACAATAAGGAGTCTACATATGAGAACGATTAAGCTATACGATACTTACCAGGGTAAGTTAAGAGAATTTAAACCCATCGATGAAAAAGAAGTCGACATCTACTATTGTGGTCCGACCGTCTATAACTATGTTCACCTGGGTAATTTCAGACCAACTGTCACTTTTGATTTGTTGACCCGTTTCTTAAAAGCCGAAGGTTATGATGTCAAATGCGTCTCTAACTATACTGATATCGATGATAAGATCATCAAGCAGGCCAAGTTAGAAAACAAGACCGAAAAAGAGCTCTCTGAGTTCTATATCAAAGCCTATGAAGATTGTTTAGATAAACTCAACATCCTTCCCTTATACAATCATCCAAAAGCCAGCGAATACATCACCAAGATGGCTGACTTCATCAAAGATCTAGAAGATAACGGCACTGCCTATCAGGGTGGTGATGACATCTATTTCTCTGTCGAAAGCGATCCGAAATACGGTTCCTTATCCAAGCAGAAAATCGATGATCTCGTCTCTGGTGCAAGAATTGATGTCAACACCAACAAGAAGAATCCGTTAGACTTCGCCTTATGGAAATTAACCGATGATGATGGTATCAAGTTTGATACTTCTGTCGGTAGAGGAAGACCAGGCTGGCATACCGAATGTGTCGTCATGGTCAACAATGTCTTCAAGAAGACTTTGATTGATATTCACGGTGGCGGATTCGATTTGAAATTCCCACACCATGAAAATGAAATCGCCCAATCCGAAGCTCACAATCACACCCAGCTTGCCAATTATTGGATGCACTGCGGTTTCCTTCTTACCAACGGCGTCAAGATGTCCAAGTCTTTGGGTAATTCCATCCTTGCCAAGGATGTCTTAGAAAGACATTCTGGTAACGCCATCCGTCTCTTCTTCCAGACCACTCACTATAGAGCGCCTGTCAACTACACCGAAGAAAATCTCAACGCGATGGATAAGTTAGCCGCTAAGTATGAAAACTCTTTAAAGAGAGCAAGTGTCACCTTGCAGTTGAATAACATCCCTGCTGGTACTCGTATTGCCTCTGACTATGAAGAATACATGAACGCCTTAGCCAATGACTTAAATGTTGCTAACGCTCTTTCTGTCATCGATAGAGAAGTGAAAGAAATCAACTCTCTTTCCGCTAAGAAAGATGGTGATATGTCTCGCCTTGCTGACTTAGTTGCTACCATCAGCGAACTCTATGATATTTTAGGCTTAAGATTTAATCTCCCTGTCATCGGTGATGAAGAAAGAAAGCTTCTTGCTGACTTCAACCTTGCCAGAGAAAACAAAGACTATACCAAATCTGATGAATTAAGACCAATATTAATGCAAAAAGGATTATTGTAATTTATGACTTCAGACCCACAAGAAAAACTAAGTGTACTAAGAGCTGAACTTACGAAGTATGACCACTACAAAGATGTCATCGACCACTTCCTTTTAAGAATGTCTAATGACTCCGTCATCAAATCTAGTTACCCAACCTTAGCGGTGTTAATGTTCGACAAGAACAACTCCATTCTTGATGAGGATAGATTTGCCGGTTCGTTTGTCGTCGATTATCGTATCCAGTGGCTTGTCAGTGAAGATACCGATGCCGATGGCTATGGCGCTTTAGCCAACTATGAAAGCATGCACTATATCCAGTTACATCTCTATCTCTATTTCAAATCCACCAGGCCTCATATTCCAGCCACTTTGGCAAAATTTGAAAGTACCAGCACCAGCAACAAAGAAGAAATTCTCTCCGCGATCAGAGAATTCACCTTGCAGTTGGATGATATGGTCTCTGGTCATGAATATCTTGGCCATGCCCTTGCCTATAACGATGTCATGTAAGCCCACTTTGTGGGCTTTTTTCTTTTAATAGAAAGTCTTATAATAGGCTTTTTTCTTTTAATAGAAAGTCTTATAATAGACCTAGTGAATTTTTCGAAGGAGAAAAAACAATGTACGATTATTTAATTGTCGGTGCTGGTCTTTTCGGCGCGACCTTTGCCAATCTTGCCCACAAGAAGGGCTTGAAAGTCTTAGTCATTGATAAGAAGGACTGTGTTGCCGGTGCTATCAGAAGTGAGAGAAAGGACAATATCGATGTCCATCTCTATGGTCCTCATATCTTCCATACGTCCTATAAGGAAGTCTGGGACTACTTCTGCCAGTTCACCGAGATGAACAACTTCGTCAATGAGCCTCTTGCCTTGTATAAGGGTAAACTCTATCACATGCCATTCAACATGAATACCTTTAATGCCTTATGGGGTGTCGTCACACCAGAAGAGGCCAAGAACAAGATTGAGGAACAGAAGAAGGAAATGGCTGGTAAGGAGCCAACCAACTTAGAAGAACAGGCTATCTCCCTTGTCGGCAGAGATGTCTTTGAGGCTTTGGTCAAGGGCTATACTGAGAAGCAGTGGGGAAGAGACTGCAAGGAACTTCCTGCTTCCATCATCAAGCGTCTTCCAGTCCGTTTCAGTTATAACAACAACTACTTCAACGATCGCTATCAGGGTATTCCAGTCGATGGCTATACTGCTGTCATTGAGAGAATGCTTGAGGGTATCGAGGTCAAGCTTGGTGTTGACTATCTTGATAACAAGGATGAATACAGAAAGATGGCCAAACGTGTCATCTACACTGGTGAGATCGATAAGTATTTTGCCTTCCAGCTTGGTCATCTCCAGTATAGAACCCTTCGCTTTGAGACCGAGAGACTTGAGATGGAAAACTATCAGGGTAACGCGGTTGTCAACTACACCGAAAGAGAAGTCCCATGGACGAGAATCGCCGAACACAAGTGGTTCAACTACCGTGAATCTCCTGTCACCTATATCACCAAGGAATATCCAAAGGAATTCGAGGAAGGTGATGATCCATTCTATGCCATCAACAACGACAGAAACAACAACATGTATGCTGCCTATAAGGATCTGGCCAGCAAGGAAGAGGGAGTCTACTTCTGTGGACGTCTTGGTCAGTACAAGTACTTCGATATGGATGATACCATCTATGAAGTCTTCAAGCTCTTCAACGAATTAGAAAAGTAAAAAATCAAGGTCACTTGCAAAAGTGACCTTTTCTTCTTAATAAAAAGTTGGCAAAATAAAAACTCCAAGATACTAGAATTAGTTTCTTGGAGTTACTTTTTCTTTAATTAATGTTCTTTGGTCATGTCAGCATGAAGTTTCTTATCTTCATCTAACAATTCATTGAGTTCCTGAATATCCTTCATGGATGGAACATAGACATATGGTTCATTTCTCAAGATGCCATAGTAGTCAAAACCAAAACCGACGATGTATCTCTGTTCATCAGTTTCAAGACCAGTGAAGTCAGCAAGTTCATCATACTTCAAATTGAGGTTGTTGCGCTTGATGAGAATACAGGTATAGAGATTCTTTGGTTTGTAATGTTCCTTGATGTATTCCTTCATGTAGTGCATGGTGATACCAGTATCGATGATATCTTCCACAAGGACAACATCTCTACCTTCTAAATTGTGATCAGGCTGTTTCTGAACAGTGACCTTACCGGTAGAACCAGTTCCATCATAACTAGAAACCTTGATGGTATCTAACTGAATCTTGTGGCGGATATGCTTAACCAATTCATAAAAGAAAGGAAGAGCGCCATTCATAACGCCGACAAAAACGGGAACGCCATTGTTGCTTTCATCCAACTTGGCATCGATTTCTTTACCTAAACGTTCACAGACACGGACAATTTCATCCTCTGATAAGATGAGTTTTTCCATAGTAACTTCCTCCAGGATATCCTATTTTAGAACATTGTTTGAAAAATACCAAATATTATTAAATAAATAAAGAAAAATATTGAGTATAGAATAGGTGAAAATAACGCTAAAAAAATTTACCCTTAATTGTAAACTGAAGTGATAATTATCAATGACACAAAGAACCTATTGGGCTAGCCCAATAGGTTCCGCACCGTGATACGTGGTATTCTATTCTAG
>CACXYG010000011.1:10515-26954 GCA_902771745.1 uncultured Erysipelotrichaceae bacterium
TGCGGAAACTATTATAAGACAAAAGACCATCAGATATCATCATCTAGATGACATAAGAGTCACGGAAATCATCACCAAGGTATCTCTTCTCAGGAAATCGGGTCTTTTGCAGTAATTGACCGCTGAATCGTGATATTTGATCAGGTCATATACCATAAGGTATATGGCCGATTTTATTTGTTGTCAAGTTTTTATGCAAATTTGTGGTGAAAATGTATATAAAACTATTGATTTTTAGCCGTTTTTGTGGTATAATTGTGGGCAAAACCAGGAGGTTTCCACATGTTTTTGCTCAAGAGAAGGACCAAGGGTGAGACGTATCTGTACTTCGCCCAGCAGATCAGGGAAGGAAAGACCACCAAGCCGCAGATCATGAAGAGCCTTGGTGCGCTCTCCAGGCTTCAGCAGAAGGATCCGGACATACTTGTCCATCTCCAGGAGGAACTCGACAGGATCAACAGCGGCGAGGACTCGAAGGTCGTGATTGAGCTGTCATCGCTGAAGAACAGGGACAGCTCGAGTCATCCGATAGGTCACTTCCTGATCAACAGGGTGATTGACTCCCTCGATCTCGTCAGTCCCATCCGGAAGGGGCTCAAGGGTACCCGGAGTGAGTATGACACAGCCACGATAGCAAGGGATCTGATCTCCGAGAGGATCATCAACTCGAGAAGCAAGTTTGCCTCCTATCACTCCATATCGAGGAATGAGCTCAGGAACTGCGGATACTCGATATACGATGTATATCGGGCACTGTCCAGGATTGGCACGTCCCTTGATGACATCGTCACGGAGTATGCGAAGCTCACCAGAAAGAGCAGGGACATCAGTGTCGTCAACTACGATCTGACGAACTTCTACTTCGAGATCGAGGAGGCCGACAAGGATGGAATCAGACAGTACGGGATATCGAAGGAACACCGACCGAATCCGATTGTCCAGATGGGTCTCTTCATCAATCAGGACGGCTTTCCCATCGCCCTGAACGTCAACCCGGGAAACACCGGTGAGCAGCAGACGCCGATACCCACACAGCGTCTCATGGCGAAGGCCGGCATACTGTCGTATGTGTACTGTGCAGACTCAGGAATCAACTCTGCCGAGATAAAGGCGTTCAACAACATCATGGGAAGACGCTACGTCGTTGCCCAGTCCATCAAGAAGATGGAGAAGGCAAGACAGGACTGGGCCCTGTCTGACGGTGGATGGATGGACACGAAGGGAAACGGGAACCTGACACTGAAGGACTGTCCGGATGATGGCTTCCTCTACAAGGAGGACAAGTTCAAGCTGGAATACAGGAAGAAGGGATCAAAGGAGAAGCACGAGATTGCGGAAAGGACGATCATCATCTATTCCAAGAATTCCAAGCTCTGGCAGGACAGCATCATGGAAAGCCAGATAGAGAGAGCCCTGAAGAAGATCAAGGATGGTCTCAGGGCAAATCCGAACTCCCCGGATCGACTGGTGTCGATTGACAGGGTGACAGATGATGGAGAGGTCGCTGAGAAGGAGATCAGGAAACTGGACAAGGAGAAGATCGAGGATGAGACCAGGTATCATGGCTTCTACGCCATATCGTCCAACATCCTCGAGGACGAGATGGACGCACTTGATGTCATCGCCATCAACTCGGGAAGATGGAGAATCGAGAGCTTCTTCAGGACGATGAAGACCACGCTTGATACAAGGCCGATATATCTTCAGAATGATGAGAGCATAAAGGCACACCTGCTGTTATGCACCCTGTCAGTGTATGTGCTGACCGAGATTGCAGCCCAGCTGAGGAAGGTCAAGATCCAGGCCACTCCGGATGAGATACAGGAGGCGCTTCAGGGAATCTATGCGACTGACCGTGTCATCGGGTACGAACTCGGCCACCATCAGTGTGACGAGAAGATTGACCGCATCAGGAAGGCGATGGAGCAGATATACAATCTCGAGTCCCTCGAGAAGGAAGTCATAAGGAAGAATGATCTGAGGGAAATCAAGAAAATTCTAGGCTAGAAAAGTTTTCACCACAAATCGCATACAAAAAAACAACTCGAAATATGATGGGAAAGCCCAATATATTTCGAGTTTTTTATAAAAACTGGCAAAATAACGCTAATTTTCACTATTTCTGATGAAACGGAAGTGCAAAAGACGGGATTATAGCAAGATTTATTATTTTCTAAAATAATAAAACGGGTTCGTTTGTTATATTCTCAACGATTTGTGGGTAATTGATGTGTTCCAGGATCAATCCTTGTGGTTCCGCCTTATATCTGGTGTGCAGTTCTTTACCGTTATCTAAGGCGTTTTTGACCTCATCTAAAGACAGTTTACCCTCAGCGACATAAATACAGGCACCGACCATAAAACGGACCTGATATCGCAAAAAGGCTTTCGAAGAAAAGCGGATGCGAAGAAGATGATTCTTCTCTTCGATAGAAACATCGTCGATGATCAAAAGGGTCTTTTCTTCCCCTTCTGGAGAAGCAAAAGCACGGAAATCATGAAGGCCTTTAAACAAAGATAAACAGGCTTTCATCTTCTCGATATCTAACGGATGTTTGGGAGTATAAGTGAAAGGATTGAGCAGGGGATTTTTATTCTCTCCGTTTTGAATGAGGTAAAGATAAGTCTTATCTTTACAGCTATAACGAGGAGAGAATTCATCATCGACTTCTCTTATCTCTTTGATGAAGATATCTTTTGAAACACTTCTTCTAAGGTAATACTCCAAGTGACTTAATGAGACATTATCGTGAGGAGCATCAAAGGATAAAGCGAAGTCTAAAGCATGTACACCTCTATCTAATCTAGAAGAGATGGTTACTTTAACTTTCTCGTTGTACAAACGGCTTAAAAGAGATTCAAAGTCTCCTTGAATTGTCTTTTTATCCGATTGTTTTTGTGTTCCGTAGAACGTAGTTCCCAGAAACGAGATACGAATGAATATTTTCATTATTTCACCAGTGGTAATGGGACGTTAAAGAAGGCGTAGATATCTGGTTGATAGACACATAATAAGACAATACCAGCAACCCAGGCTGCAGCAAAGAGACAACCCATGAAGTCTCTTAATCCCCAATGATTGGTTTTATATCTGGTACGTTTGGCGTTTGGATCATAGCCTCTGGCTTCCATAGCATCGGCTAATTGACCAGAAGTGGTAAAGGCTGACATGAAGAGAGGAATGATCAAAGCGACCAAGGCTTTGACTTTTTCTTTGAACTTACCTTGCTTGTAATCGACACCACGGCTGGCTTGCGCCTTCATGATACGGTCGGTTTCTTCCTGCAAGGTTGGAATGAAACGTAAGGCTAAAGAGATAGCCATAGCGAATTTATGAATCGGAATACGAATTAAACCAAGCGGCCATAAGAGCCATTCGAGGGCATTTGTCATTTCCATCGGTTTGGTGGAAGAGGTGAAGATATTGGTAATCATGATGATCAGCACCAGTCGAGCGATGACATAAAGGAGATTGACGATACTTAACCAATAGATATTTAGGGCACCGATACTAAAGGCGATATATGGGGCTGGATCAACACCCTCTGGTAGAGAAGGCTTGGTGAAGAAGACATTCAAGATCAGGACAAAGATGATCATGACCCAGATGGCAGCTAAGGATCTAAAGATAGATAGGAAGGAGACTTTCGCTAACATGCTGATAACGATGAAAGCGAGGAATAAGACGGCATAGATGGTCAAATTCATGAAACTATTCTGACTATAGGTCATGAAGACAGAGACCATCAAGATAATCATTGTGACCAATTTGACTCTGGCATCCATCTTATGGATGAAAGTGTTATATGGCTGATATTTACCTAAGGAAGTATACATTATGCATTACCTCCTTTGACACGGATGATTTCATTAGCTAGGGTCTTGGTATCCTTGACCTTGCTCAAGTCTAAATCTAGACCACCCTGAATCAGATCTAAGGCAAAACGGAAGACCTTTGGTGGTTCCAAAGAAGAGGATTTCAAGTATTCGCTGTTCTGGAATAGATCTAATGGTGTGGAGTCATGGACAATTTTGCCATGGTCTAAGACAATGGCGCGTTTACAATACTTCAAGACGACATCCATGTTGTGAGTCGCCAAGATGATAGAAGTACCTTGTTCATAAAGGTGGGTGATCAAACCCATCAGCTTTTCTTCACCCGCAGCATCAAGACCGACGGTTGGTTCATCTAAAACCAAGATATCGGGTTCCATCGCTAAAATACCAGCGATAGCGACTCTGCGCTTTTCACCGCCAGAGAGTTCAAATGGACTTCTCTCATAATAAGACTCATCAATACCGACCAAAGTTAAAGCTTCTTTGGCTTGCTTGATGGCTTCTTCTTCACTCTTGCCAAAGTTCTTTGGACCATAAGAGACATCTTTGATGACACTTTCTTCAAAGATCTGATATTCCGGGAACTGGAAGACAATGCCGACTTTCTTTCTTAAAGATTTGATGTTCTGAAGTTTGACTTTATGCTTCTTCTTCATGGCTCTTTCATCGACTTTGCCATCTTTCTTATAAACCAAAGTCATATCGATGACATAGTCATCAGCTATGATCTTGCCATGGGTTGGTAAAAGTAAGCCGTTGAGCTGTTGAATCAAAGTGGATTTACCAGAGCCGGTACGACCGATAAGAGCGGTGAAACAATGGTCTTGAAAGACCAGGTTGATATCTCTAAGGGCAACCTTTTCACCAGGACGATGAGGATTATAGGTGTAATTGACCTGTTCTAGCTTTATTGACATAGTTTCTTATAAAGCTCCTCATCATTTTTGATCGGACCCAAATCGAGTCCTTCATCCTTTAAATCTTTTGCTAACTTATGAGCAAAAGGAATATCTAAATGAATTTGTCTTAACAATTCATCATTATCAAAAACAACTTCTGGTTTATCATCTAAAATGAGTTGACCACCGTTCATGACCAGAACACGGTCAGAATCATAAGCGTCATCAATTTCATGGGTGATATTGATGATGGTTAAATCGGGGTTTTCTCTCTTTCTTTCCTTGATGATATTTCTGATCTGGCGTTTACCTTTTGGATCAAGCATGGCACCAGCCTCATCTAGTATGAGAATCTTAGGATTACGAGCGATTGCACCAGCGATAGCAACACGCTGCTTCTGACCACCAGAAAGATGAGAAGGTTCTGCATCAAGATAGTCCTGCATACCGACCTTGGTGGCACAATCTAAGATAATATCGTTCATTTTAGATGGGTCGACACAAGCGTTTTCTAAACCAAAAGCGATATCATCTCTGACAGTCGCGCCGATAAACTGAGAATCGGGATTTTGGAAAACCAGACCGATATCTTTACGTAAGATCAAGGCGTTATCATCCGTCATTTTGACACCAAAAATATAGATGTCACCTCTGTTTTGCACCAAGATGCCATCGATGAGTTTGGCTAAGGTAGATTTACCAGAGCCGTTATGTCCGATGAAGGCGATGGATTGACCTTTCTTGATATCGACATTGACCTTTTTGATATTGAGTTTTTTCGGCTCATAACCAAAGGATAGATTCTCTAAATAAATCGCGGAATCACTAGGAATCTTTGGATCGATAGGAGTCAATTCAATTTCTCTTTTTTTACTTCTTTTCATTTATGATGACGCTTGTATTGGACAATCTGATATATCCAATAGGCTATTAAGGATACTACAAAACTACCACCCCAGACAACTAAGAAAATCCAAAGGTTTTCCTGCCCAGCAGCATTCATGGCAATTGAATAGAGCAGACCAAGCAAAAGCATGAACACCATAGCGATCACAACACTGGCTATGATAGCTTTCTTTAACGGAAATTTATTATTTCTCATTCTTAAAGGTAATTTCAGGTAACTTGCCCTGGTACTGGGTGTACTTGATGCCAGCCATATCTAACATCTTTCTGGCGGCGATTTCTTCATCCTTATCATGATACTTATCAGATAAGTAGATGATTTCCTTGATACCAGACTGAATGATAGCCTTGGTACATTCATTACATGGGAAGAGAGTGACATAGACAGTGGCACCATGTAAATCATGATTGGAATTTAAAATGGCATTCAATTCAGCATGGCAGACATAAGGATACTTGGTCTCTAATTCTGGTAATGGATTTTCTGGATTGAAACCATCCCATGGAATCTGAGTGTCATCGACACCGATAGGCATACCATTATAACCAAGAGAAAGAACCTTGTGATCTTGTGAGACGATACAGGCACCGACCTTGGTGTGAGGATCCTTACTTCTTAAACTAGAAAGTAAGGCAATCGACATAAAGTATTCTTCCCAACTGATGTTATCAAATTTTTTCATAGGTTTTTCCTCCTAGACTGTAATATTATATACATTCTTTTCTTCTAAAGAAAAGCCGACCGTTACGGTCAGCTTAATGAGAGATTAAATCACGTAAAGACAAACGGTTGAGAGCACGCTTCAACTTGATTTCTGTCTTTTGCTGTTCACGGAAGGAGAGTTCTTCTTCCTTCAGACGCTTCTCTGCATTTTCCTTGGCTTGCTGCGCTCTTTCATAATCGATTTCATCCTGAGATTCAATCGCGTTAACCATCATCATGACTTTGTTTTCTTTCTGATAGATGTTTAAAGCACCACCAGCAATTGCATAGTTGATGACATGACCGTTCTGACGGATGACAAGATGAGAGATCTCAATATTGGCAATTAAGTCCGTATGCTTGGCCAAGATGGTCAGCATACCAGTAGAAGTGACAACCGAAACGCTGTCGACTTCATCCTTGAAGTAGACACCGGTCGGAACGATGATTTCTAACTGAAATCTATTGGCCATGATTATTTACTTTCTAACGTTTTGGCTTTGGCGATAGCATCATCAAAAGTGCCGACATAAGTAAAGGCAGCTTCTGGGAGATTATCACCTTCACCATTCAAGATTCTTCTAAAGGAAGCGATGGTATCTTTCACTTTGACAAACTTACCATCAAAGCCGTTGAACTTAGCAGCGACCGAGAATGGCTGAGATAAGAAGTTACGGATACGTCTGGCACGATTGACGGTCAACTTATCCTCTTCAGATAATTCATCCATACCTAAAATGGCGATGATATCCTGTAAATCCTTGTATCTCTGTAAGATGGACTGAACCTGTCTGGCAACATCATAATGTTCCTGACCAACAACGTTTGGATCAAGGAAGTTAGAAGAAGAAGCAAGCGGATCAACAGCTGGATATAAACCCAAAGCGGCAATACCTCTGTCCAAGACGGTCTTAGCGTCAAGGTGAGAGAAGGTAGTGGCAGGAGCAGGGTCGGTCAAATCGTCCGCAGGGACATAGACCGCCTGAATAGAAGTGATGGAACCATTCTTGGTAGAAGCGATTCTTTCCTGTAACTGACCCATTTCAGTAGCTAAGGTTGGCTGATAACCGACAGCGGAAGGCATACGACCAAGAAGGGCGGAGACTTCACTACCAGCCTGAGTAAATCTATAGATGTTATCGATGAAGAGAAGAACATCCTGATGCTGAACATCACGGAAGTATTCAGCCATGGTCAAACCAGAGAGACCGACTCTCATACGAACACCAGGAGTTTCATTCATCTGACCGAAGACTAAGGCGGTGTTGGATAAAACGCCAGTCATCTTCATTTCGTAGTAAAGATCATTACCTTCACGACTTCTTTCACCGACACCGGCGAAGACGGAGATACCGTGCTTTTCAGCAGCGATATTATGCATCAATTCCTGAATCAAAACAGTCTTACCGACACCGGCACCACCAAACAAACCGACTTTACCACCCTTGATGTATGGGCAAAGTAAATCGATAACCTTGATACCAGTTTCGAAGATTTCAGCATGGGTGGACTGTTCTTGGAACTTCGGCGGGTCATTGTAGATAGAGTGTGTCTGTTCCGCTTTGAAGTCGCCAGCTTCATCAATTGGCTGACCTAAAACGTTGAACATTCTACCTAAGACTTCCTTACCGACTGGAACCTGGATTGGAGCACCCGTATTTAAGACGGTTAAACCACGTTGGATACCTTCAGTCGCACCCATGGCGATACATCTGACAGTATCATCACCGATGTGCTGTAAGACTTCCAACGTAAGTTCCTTACCCTGAGCGGTCGTGACTTTCAAAGCCATGAGAAGCGGAGGAATGTTATTTTCGCTGAAACGTACGTCGATGACAGGACCGATAGCCTGAACAATTACACCTTCATTTGGATTCATGGTATTTTCCTCCATTATTCTTTCTTCTTACCAGCATTTGCGCCAGCAACAACTTCAGTAATTTCCTGCGTAATGGCATTCTGACGTGCCTTGTTGTATTGCAACTGTAACTGAGCCTGAATCTTATCAGCAGCATCCGTAGCAGTTTCCATAGCATTACGACGAGAAGCAAGTTCACTTAATTCCGACTCAATCAATTTGTTATATAAGGATGCATCGATGTAGTGCGGAAGAATCTGTTCGAGCACTTCTTCAACACTCGGTTCAAAGATCGGTGGGTTGAGACTCTTCTTTGCTTCTTCAACACCTTCTAAGTCTGGATCAAGCGGTAAAAGCTGATGCAAGACGGGAGTGAAGGTTAAAGAGTTGACATATTTGGTATAGACCAAGACAACCTTGGAATAATTCTTACTCTTATAAAGTCTTACAATCTCATGTCTCATTCTTCTGACAGCCGAATATGTGAAGTTATCTAATAAATCCACATAATCGTCATGAATCTCATATGGTTTGTTGTTGAAATGAGATAGAGCCTTACTACCGATAACGAATAATTCATCCTTTTCCTTTAAGACAGGATCTAAGGCCTTGAAGAGGTTATAGTTATAAGCGCCACAAAGACCTAACGTCGAGGTGACGACCACATATAACGTCTTATCCTTGTTATAAGAGGTCATGATATTCGGTTTATTGACCTCGTAAAAATCAACACCGGCCAAAGTGCGGAGCATGGTTTGATTCATACCGATAGTGAACGCCTTGTTTTCTTCGAAATACTTTTTCCATCTCTGATACTTCACACTGGCAACAAGCTTCATTGCCTTGGTGATCTTCTCAGTAGAACGGATCGTAGCGATACGGCGCTTTGTGTTGACTAAGGATTCTGGCATTTAATTATTCAAGACTTTCTAAAATAGCTTTGACGGAATCATCGATGAGAGCTTTGGTCTCATCGGATAATAACTTGGTTTCTTTAATAGCAGTATAGACTTCATTGTGATTGGCCTTGATATGAGAACGAATCTTCTCTAGGACCGAGGCAATCTTCTTTAATTCCACATTGTCGATCTGATGAGACTGAGCAACATAGATTTCAATGACTTCATCCTCCATACTTAATGGAGAATACTGCTTCTGCTTTAAGACTTCCATTAAGACACCACCATGTTGCAAGATGCTCTTGGTAGTAGGATCCAAATCGGAACCGAAACGAGAGAAGTCGAGCATTTCATTGTAGTTGGCAAGTTCAATCTTCAAAGAAGAAGCAACCTTCTTCATAGCTTTGATCTGAGCAGAAGAGCCGACACGAGAGACGGATAAACCGGAATCGACGGCTGGTCTTTGACCCTGGTTGAACAAGTCGGTGGTCAAGAAGATCTGACCATCGGTGATGGAGATGACGTTGGTTGGAATGTAGGCAGAGATATCGCCAGCCTGTGTTTCAACAATTGGTAAAGCGGTCATAGAACCACCGCCGTATTCCTTGTTGAGCTTACAAGAACGTTCCAAAAGTCTGGAGTGGAGATAGAAGATATCACCTGGATAAGCTTCACGACCTGGAGATCTCTTCAAAAGTAAGGACAAAGCACGATAAGCGACAGCGTGCTTGGATAAATCATCATAGATGATAAGAACATTCTTACCATTCTTTTCCCAATATTCACCCATACTGGTCGCAGCATAAGGAGCGACATAAAGCATAGGAGCGGATTCACTAGCGGAAGCGTTGACGATGACCGTATAGTCAAAAGCACCGTGATCCTTTAATTTGGAGACAATCTGCGCAATGGTAGAGTTCTTCTGACCGATGGCGCAGTAGATACAAATAACATCTTTACCTTTCTGGTTGATGATGGTATCAATAGCGATAGCGGTTTTACCCGTCTGTCTATCGCCGATGAGCAATTCTCTTTGACCCTTACCGATAGGAATCATACTATCGATAGCCTTGATGCCGGTTTCTAAAGGTTCGTTAACCGACTCACGGGTCATGATGCCAGGAGCTGGCGATTCGATTGGATAGGTGTCAGTGGCGACGATTTCACCATTGCCATCGATTGGTTCACCAAGAGCGTTGACAACTCTGCCAAGTAAACCATCACCGACAGGAACGGAGACGACCTTGCCAGTCAATTTGACAGGGTCACCTTCAAAGATGGTGGAATCCTTACCGAGCAAAACGCAACCGACGGAGTCTTCGTTGAGGTTCATGACCATGCCATAGACATGATTTGGGAATTCCAAAAGTTCACCATACATGGCTTTATCCAAACCGTAGATGGTGGCGATACCATCACCGACAGAAACGACGGTGCCGACATCGCTGGTTTCGATTTTATCTTCGTAGGAACTGATCTCTTTCTTGATGAGATTTGTGATCTGGTCAATATCTGCCATGGTTTAACCTCCTAATCCTGAACGATTAATTTGTTACGTACCTGATTCAACTTGTTGTCGATAGAATAGTCATATAGGGTATCATCGATGTAGATTTTCATACCCGCGATGACTTTCTTGTCGATCAGGACTCTGAAGACGACTTTCTTCTGATACTTCTTAGAGAAGACTTCTTCTAATTTATGAAGCGTGTCTTCTGATAATTCAAATGGCGTATACACTCTGCCTTCCAAGATTCCCTGATTCTCATGATAGAGATGTTCGAAGTGTTTGTAGACCTTTTCGAAGTAAGCGATGGCTTTCTTCTTGATGAGAACCTGTAAGAAACCAAGAGAGGCGATATCGACTTTATCTTTAAAGGCGTTATCGACAAGCTGATCCTTATCTTTCTTCATCACCATCGGTGAGGAGAGGAACTTGGCGGCTTCTTTGTTCTTCTGGAAGACACCATAAATGAGATTGATGTCTTTTTGGAAGACTTCAACCTTATTTTTCTCTTTTCCCAAAGAGAAGTACGCTTGTGCATAGTGTTTCAGAAGCGAATGATCCATAGTAATTAATCTTCTTTCTTCATCTGATTGATGAAGTCGTTGACGACTTTTTCGTTATCTTCTTCATTGATTTCACGGCCTAAGATCTGCTTGGAAGCGTCAATCGCAGTGTTGACGATGGCGTTGTGGGCCTCACGATCAACCTGTTTTTGTCTTTCTATAGCGTCTCTTTCGCCCTGAGCACGGATGTTGTTAGCATCCTCATTGGCCTTGTTGATGATACCTTCGGCTTTCAAAGAGGCTTCCTTAGAAGCGTCTTCGACAATCTGAGCGGCCTGAAGACGGCTGTCCTTGATATTCTGGGCAGCGACTTCTCTATCCAGTTGGGCATCATGCTTGGCCTGGGCAGCATCAGAGATATCTTTCTCGACGGCGTCTTGTCTGGCTTTGAGTTTGTTCTTGATAGGTTTATAGGCAAACTTAAAGAAGATGAAGACCATCACCAAAAAGGCACCTAACTGGGTAAGAGTGATCCACAAGTTAGGACTTAAGGCTTTACTGACAGTGTCTTGGACAGAGTTAGTAATGTTGGAGGTATCGCAGGAAGTCAATACCAAACCAGAACCGATGAACAATAACGAAGTCTTGAACTTCTTATTCATCCTATACCTTTCTATTAGGCGGCTAAGGAACTTGGGCCGACGACGAAGATTAATAAGATGGCTAAGACTAAGCCGTAAATAGCGACGGTTTCACAAAGGGAAACGCCTAAAATCATACTGGAACGTAAGTTACCGGTAGCTTCTGGATTTCTGGCCATACCCTTCAAAGCGGAAGAGCAGACAAGACCTTCAGCGATAGAGGAGAAACCCATACCGACAAGGATGATACCGACACCGATATAAAGCATACCGGCGGCATCGTAGATAGTGCCACCACTGGTTTCAGCAAGAGTGATGATAGAGTTAAATAAATTCATAATAAGCCTCCTTTAGATTAACTGGCTTCTTACATCTGAGCTTTTAAGGTAACAGCTTCGGCCATCTTCTTCTGAGCTTCCTCTGATGGTGCTTCCTGTGCGATGTCCATCATGGTGATCATAACGAAGACTAACGACTGTATAAAACCGCTAAAAGCGTCGAAGTAAGCGTGCATAACTGGCATGATGATTGGACCTGCAATCAAGCCAAAGCCACCCAAAATGCTGTTTAAGGCATTATATAAAAGGGTCATGATACAAAAACCGGCAAACGAGTTACCAAACAATCTGATACCAAGAGAAATCATCGGCGAGAAATTGGTGATAAGAGGAACAAAAGGTGGGAAGGTGAAGACAAACTGTTTCCAGTAATTGGATTTCTGTGTTCTTAACTTGGTCACTTCAATCATGATGACAGTGAGTAAACCAAGAGATAAAGTAGTACCAGCACTGGTAAATGGGTTAGGCATCTGAGTGAACAAAGTAGATTCATTCAAGAGATAGCCATCGGCTGCACTTCCTAAATAGATGAAGTTAGGAATACCCATCATACCGATAAAGAAGCCGATCAAGATAAATAAGAACAAAGCGATGATATAGGCGCCAAAATCAGCAAAGTATCTTGGGCAACCCATGATATTAGAAATCTGCTTATCGGCCCAGCCGATCACAGTTTCAGCAGCATTGACAATACCCTTTGGTTTATCCAAAGGCGAATATTTCTTTTGCTTAAAGTATATGACAAAAGAAAGAATGATAATAATCAAACAAGTGGCAATGCCAGTGACGAATTCTCCGGTGATGTTCTTGACAAAGTCAGGACTTAAGATTCTATCGATATTCATTATTGTTTTTTCTTGTCTTTTACTTTATTCGCTTCTTGCTTCGACTTAATTATGAACAATATCATAATTATAATATAAACCAATATTACTTCAAAGAATGGAACTAGTAAAAATAAAGCGTTTACACTTTCTTGTATCGCAGGAACAAAAAATCGAATCAATGCAGGGATAGCTATCGCTACACCAATCATCAGATAACGTACAAGAATCTGAAAGATGAACTTTCCTACATGGTAATTGGTTTTCTTTGGTGTCTTATAAAAGGTTAAGAAGATCGGAATCAAAAACAACGCTGGAAAACCAAAGAAAAGAATATGGCCATAAAGACCAGCAATCAACAAGCCGATACAAGCCCCGAGAATGAGGATATAGATAGTAGAAAAAACGATGATCAGGCTTTTCTTTTCTGTTGTCATAGAAGATAACTATAACACAAATAAAAAGAAATAGAAAAAAGTAATTGACATATTGCCTCAACATCTTTATAATTACTTTTGCTTTGGGCATTTAGCTCAGCTGGGAGAGCATCCGCTTGACGTGCGGAAGGTCACAGGTTCGAGCCCTGTAGTGCCCACCATCTCAAAGTAAAATATCTCCCAAGATAATTCTTGGGAGATTTTTTTATTCGTTTCTGGAGCAGTACTCAAGCGGCTGAAGAGAACGGTCTTGAAAACCGTCAGACGGCGAATAACCGTGCGGGAGTTCAAATCTCCCCTGCTCCGCCATTTATATAAAATTCCCCGATAAATTCGGGGATTTTTTAATTAAAAATTTTTAATTAAAATATAAAAACGCTACTTGTATATAAAGGAAATCAATCAAATTAAAAAGGGTAGCAACTACCACGGCGACTCAGGTCGGGCTAATGCTGAACTACCCTATAGACATTATACAAGTGTGAAACTGGTAAGTCAAATTAAAAGGGTAGCAGCCGTCTCAGCAATTAAGCTGGACTCTGGCTGAACTACCCACGAATATTTTACGAGAGTGAATATCATATGTCAAACAATCAAAACAAAAACTCAATATGAAAACTCTGTGATTCCACAGAGCTTTTTAAGCAAATAATAATGCCCAAGAAGGACCTTCTTGGGCATCTAGTCATATTATAAGGAGGAGATTAGTTAGCTTGATCTAAGCTAGCTTTTTTTGTGATAGGAAGGAAAGCGCCAACTGCGGTAACAACGATGGAGATAATGTAGAAGATCATACTAGTAAAACCAACATAGCAGGCGAATTCAGTAGGAGCGTGACCTTTTTCCAAATCGGAGAACATGACGGTTCCTAAGACATCCTGTTTACCATCAATCATGTTGAATAAGGTGAAGCTTAATAAGAGAATAGCACCAAGTAACATGAGGGTAGGAATGAGACCATCTGTTTTCCAAACGGAGAAAGCAACTGCACCAACGACGAGAAGAATGGCAATGATAGTGAAGAGGATAATCATAGGCATCTGAACGATAGCAAATCCAGCGGGAGAACAAGAGATAATGGCGATGATGACAGAGACAAGGGATAGGACAGCACCAACACCTAATACATAGGAGCCGATATTTAATTTAGCAAAAATATTCTTCATGATTTAGTTCTCCTTTTTTCTACCAAGGATGAGTGCAACAGCATAGAGGATAGCACCAGCAGCAGTGATAACACTAGAGGCTGAGATACCTGCGATGTAAGCGGCTCTCCAAGAGGTCATATTCCACACAGAATGAGTTGAACGGTTAACCGAGTTAGTTAAAGGAGTGTGAGCGAATACCCAAAGCTTTCTTTGACAAGCATCTCTAATAGCTTGGACAACAGCTTTGTCATACTTGAATTGTTCGACGTCGAAGTAAGGTTGAATATCGATGTCATAAGTTCTCCAGTCATAACCGGTAGAACCAGCTAAGAGGGTCTGAGGCATGATGTCAAGGTCATCCTTTAAGTCAGAGACAACATATCCTTTATAACCCCATTCTTTTTGCAAGATATTTGTCATCAATCCCTTAGAAGCAGTACATTCAACAGCACCGATCTTAGAGAAGGAAGTCATCATACCTAACAAAGCATAGTCTTTTTCAGCAGTATCATATTTGTGCATTTCAACAGGAATCTGGAAAGCACGAAGTTCGATTTCACGAGCTCTTTGTTCTGTCATAAAAGGAGAGATACCAGATCTTCCACCTTCTTGATCGTTGAAGGCGAAGTGCTTAGCGGTAATAATACCACCTTTGAGAAGTGCGCTATAAGCGACTTCCATGGTACAGATACCAGTTAAGACAGGATCTTCGCAGAAATACTGAGAAGCTCTTCCACCATAAGGAGTACGATGAGTGTTAGCACCAGGTAACCAAACGATAGGCTTATCACCTAAGATGGAGTCATTACCCATCAAACGCCCGATTTCATTCATGACTTCTCTATTGAAAGAGGAGGCCCAAATCGCATAAGTGTTGAAGAAATTAATAGTTTGTCTAGGGAAGTTACCATCGACTTTTTCAATCTTCCAAGGAGCTTGTAACTCTTCAGAGGAAGTATCTAACCAAGCAAGAGCAGCACCATTTTCGGCATAAGAACCAGTGGGGAAACCGACACTTTCGATGGAGGCGAAACCACGACCGGACTGTAAGGCATAATCTAAAGCTTCTTCAAAGGACATGGTGGAAAGCAATTCTTCCCAACGATAGTCATCGAATTCGGCTAACCTCATATCCGCAAATTTCAATTCAGATTTTTGATTGAATAACTTCTGGAATTCATCTTCACTCAAATCTCTATTAGAGGCATTTTTCACTTCGAAATATTCACCTCTCAAGAGTTTGAGCATTTCGTCATTGGCGGTAAGACTAGTGTATTCGACAGGCCATGTACCAGCCCAATCATGTCTAGTGAGATCTTTAACCTTACCAGCTTCGAATTGATTCCAAGTGACTTTCCCTAATTGGTTTTCAATTTTGACACCAGTCTTAGAATAACCAAAGGTGTAAGCATCGATGCCATTTTCAGCATTGCCATCATGATAAGACCATCTCTTGGCGGCAGTGGTGTCACCATCATAGTCCATACCATCAGCAACTTTCTTACCCTTAGAAGCTAAGATGTTGTTTAAAGCATCGTGAGCACCATTACCGACAGCGAAATAATAATCATCGCTTTCTTCCATGATGTAAGTCTGCTTGTTATTGGCATCATAAGAGGCAACATCCTGTAAGTCAATAACGACAGGATATGTCTTTGTTTCGCCAGGTTGAATGAGTCCACTCTTTTCAAAGGTGACTAATTGAACAGCAGCTTTTTCGACACCATTTTCAATGTCATATTGAGTATAAGGAGATTGAGAATAAATTTGGATAGGAGTCTTACCAGCAACAGTACCAGTGTTTTTAACACTGACATTGAACTTAGCAATTTTTTCATGTCTTGTAGCTTCTTCAAAGGTGATTTCACCGATGTCGAAATCGAAAGTGGTATAACTCATACCATAACCAAATCCAAAATCGACCTCTTCTTCATATTTC
>CACXYG010000011.1:26976-29776 GCA_902771745.1 uncultured Erysipelotrichaceae bacterium
AACGTGTTTCATAATAACGATAACCAACATATAAACCTTCTTGTTCAATTAAGTAGTTGTAGAAACCAAAGTCAGTACCACCAGTACCGATAGAAGAGGTATCGATACGACCGGTTCCTTGAGCATCTCTTAAGGCGATCAATTCTCTGACCTTTTCTGTGGTGAGCTGAGCGCCACGGCCGAACAAATCTTTATTCTGGACCAATTTAACATCATCTTTATTTGTGAATTCATAAAGACCCATATTCACCATAGCGGGGGAAGATTCGGAATGGGATGCATAAATATCATAAAGACCACCAGAAGGATTGACATCACCAGTTAAGATGTTGTAGACACCCTTGGCAGAAGAACCATAAGAATCGGGTAAACCGATATAAAGCATGGCCTGAACTTTAGGATTATCTTTGATGTAACCGAGTTCCATTTGAGAAACAGTTTCTACTAAAACAATAACCTTATCGAATTTGGCAGTAGCCCAATCGACGATGTCTCTTTCGTTCTTTGTAGATGCTAAAGAGTTTCTGGCTTCCTGGCTAGGATCAACTGCGTCTGCGCCTTTCTTATAGTCGGCACCTTCAGCATTTTGACGGCCTAAAACGACAATAGCAGCATCGTGATATTGTTCAAAGCTTGTTTCCAAATTCGCATTCTTGGCTAAGAGTGCTTCCTTACTAGTTTCTTTCTGGTCGAATAGTTTGTAAGGCATTTTGTTGTTGGCATAGCCAGGAGAAGTTGTCGAAGCTCTATTGCCATAAGCTTCCTTTAAATCAGGATTTACAACAAAACCAGCTTCTTCAAAGGCAGCAGCTAAGCCGACACTTCTAGTACCGAATAATGAGACCTTGGCAGTCTTAGAGATAGGAAGTGCTTTGTTTTCATTTTTGAGTAAAACAGTGCCTTCCTCTTGAAGTTTGGTGGCAGCGTCAGTATGAGCTTTTGTCCATTTTGCAGGGTCAAGCTTTCCATTTTCATCCAAAAGGTCTTTATCAGGTGTAAAAGTTTTGAATAATGAGCTGTCGTCTTCTTCCGTAATAGTGATGGAGGACTTCGTACCCAGTGTCTGGTCGACCATGACCTTATTTACTTCCAATAAATTTGAAGCGTAAATAGAGGTGGCTAAGGCGAAGACACCGACACAGGTGATTCCTCTAAAAACAGATTTTCTTTTAAACATGTTACCCTCCTGTTTTGCCGTGATTATAAGGAGGGAGAGAAAGGGCTTTCAAGAGATGTAGAATAAACTGTCACGTTTACAGAAAATTCTGTCAGTTTATGTTTTGAATATCAAAATTTGGCTTGTGAATTATCGAACAAATAAACGTTGAGATAGAATTTTTCGTTTTCAGTATAGAAATCAATATTTCCGTCATAATTGTTAGCGATAGCCTTCATAGAGGCAAGACCAACACCATGTTCATATAAGTTTTTGCTTTCTTTGCTAGATTGAAGCTTTTGATTCTTTATTTGTAGTTTTCCATCGAAATAATTGATGAAGACCAAGGAGATCATATTTCCTTTTTTATCTAAAATGATTTGAATGGTTCTCTTTTCTTGGCCGACTTTTAAGACAGCGTCTACCGCATTTCCTAACGCGTTATCAAAAAGGACAACCATATCCATCTCATCCATAAATTTTAAGAGAGATGAATCACCAACAAATTTAAGTTTTACGCCTAATTTCCCATATTTATAGTTAAAATTAGTTAAAAGAACATCTAAGCTTGGATTATCCGTTATATAACGGTTTTCATATAATTGAACTTCTTCGCGAACAGTTTTAAGATATTTTTCAGGAAGGTTTCCAGAATAATCTTGTAAGAGATGCTTTAAGTCATGACCTCTTTGGTTGAGAGTTTCCATGATTTTTTTCGTTTCTTCAAATTGTTTTCTTTCTTCTTTAATCTGCATAGAAAGAAGGGCATTTTTAGTGTTCAATGTGGCAATTTCCCAAATGGTGAATTCGATGATAAGAGCCAAAGAACAACATAAGATACAGAAGACAAAACTAGAGATGCTTTGATTTCTAGATTGTCCCGGAATAAGATTGACAAGTCTTGCAACACCTAAACAGATAAAGATGGTAGAGAAGGAGATGATAGAAAGATGTTTTTCATAACGTTCATATAGTTTCTTTTTCCAAAAGGAGATACCGAATAAGAAGAAACCACCGATAGAGACTAAGACACAGAGAATAAGTTCAAATACCATCACATTTTCTTTGATAAACTTCAAGAATTCATTTTCAAATGGAAGATAGAGGAAGAAGTTGAGGGTTTGATTACCGATATGTTGTAAGGCATCTCCCGAAGCAACGATAGTTAATACCGCAAATGGCTTGATATCAAAACAAAACCAAACGGCACCATAGGAAAGAAGAAGGAGTAAAACAATTCTTCCTAGAGAAAATAAAGAGTAATTTCCCCCTTTAACAAATGGGAAAAAATAAGCGGCGGTTAAACAAATAGCAATAGATCCAATCAAGCGAAGCCAAAAATAACTTCTCTTAGGACAAGACCATGCAAATACCGCTTCCCCTATGAGAAGCTCTAACATTAATGTAATAGAACCAGGACGAAATGTAATCATGATGTTCTCCTTCCTGACACATAAGATGTATATGCATCAAAGAAACTCTTTTTTTGTGGTCTAGAAATAACTAAAGTATCTCCATTTATCACCAGGGAATCTTTAAATATCTTGTATGCTGAATTTCTGATGCGTACTCGATAAAATGGGCGTTTTTCAGAGACAAAAAAACCACCGACATGGTGGTTTTTGAGTTCTTTTGTCATGTTTC
>CACXYG010000012.1 GCA_902771745.1 uncultured Erysipelotrichaceae bacterium
CAAGAGAATATTCGTCTGCTGTTCAGTGGCTTGTGGATTATGGACTTGTGGATCGCTGCTTTAATTTGAAAACACCTCAATTGCCTTTAGAAGGTAACAAAGATGAGGATGTCTTTAAATTGTATATGTGTGATACTGGTTTATTTATTGCCATGTTAGAGGAAGGAACTGCTGATGATATTTTAAAAAATCGCTTATATCAGTATAAAGGTGCTATCTATGAGAATGTGATTGCCGATTCTTTCTTAAAGAATAGTCGTAAATTGTATTATTTCCATAAAGATAGCGGCTTAGAAATTGATTTTGTCACACGTTATCAGAGCAAATCCACTTTGATTGAAGTCAAAGCTAAAAATGGTGATGTCAAAGCTGCAAAGACCATCTTGAAGAATCAAGAAATCTACCATGTAGATTCCTTGATAAAATTAGGCGATTATAATGTGGGGTATGAAAATAATATCCTAACCTTACCTTATTATATGGCTTTCTTAATTAATGAAAGATAAATCATTAATAATAAGTTGTTAAATACAAAATGCCACGGAGTTTCCGTGGCATTTCGTGTTATTAGAATGTAGTGATTAACTAGTCAATATGGTATAAGAGATCACCATAGGAAGGAACTGGCCAATAAGATTTGGCAACTAAGCCTTCCAATTCATCAACTGGTTTTCTTAAAGCAAAGATCAATGGGAGATAGGTATCTCTGGCATAGACAGCTTTTTCTCTGCCGGAGAAGGTGTCGTTCTTGATGGCATCATCCATCTTGACGACAAGGCATTCCGTCTGGTCGATCAAGTCAGAGATTCTGTTGGCAAGATCGATGGTGGACTTTGGAGCCTTGATACCAGATTCAGCACAGAGCTTGATTTCCTTGGCTAAGGCAGCAAGATAAGCGTTGCAAGCTGGTAAGTAGAGTTTATGAACCATGTGAGACATGGTCTTGGCATCGATAGAAACTAAAGAGGAGTAGTTAGCATATTTGATGGTCTGTCTGGATAAGATTTCAGACTTGGTCATGACACCAGATTCTAAGAAGAGAGTGACGTTCTTGTCTTCCGATAAGACATCGGTAGCCTCAACAGTAGTCTTTAAGTTTAAAAGGCCTCTCTTTTCCGCTTCCTTGACCCAGGAATCAGAATAACCATCACCATTGAAGATGATTCTTTCATGAGCCTTTAAGGTATCTCTGACCCAATCGTTGATAGCCTTGGTGGCATCTTCGCTTCTTTCAACCGTGTCAGCGAAGTCCTTTAAGGCGTAACCGACGATGGTATCTAAGACGATGTTGGCATCAGCGACGTTCTGAGCAGAACCGACCATACGTAATTCGAATCTGTTACCAGTGAAAGCGAAGGAGGAAGTTCTGTTTCTATCAGTGGAATCCTTTGGTAAGACTGGAAGAGTCTTGGCACCAGTCTGTAATAAAGTGTTGGCTCTGTTCTTGGTCTTGGCGTCGGTGTGGATGATTCTTTCAACGACGGAGTTGAGTTCATCACCTAAGAACATGGAAACGATAGCCGGTGGGGCTTCATTAGCGCCTAAACGATAATCGTTGGTATAGGAAGCGACAGAGCTTCTGAGCAAACCAGCGTATTCATCAACAGCCTTAACGACAGCAGCTAAGAAGACTAAGAACTGAGTGTTCTCATGTGGATTCTTGCCTGGCTGCATCAAGTTGACACCCTTATCGGTGGATAAGGACCAGTTATCATGTTTACCAGAACCGTTGACACCAGCGAATGGCTTTTCGGCAAGTAAGCAGATGAAGCCGTGCTTCTTGGCGACTTTCTTTAAAGTCATCATGACAAGAGCGTTTTGATCAGCGGCGATATTTGCAGAGCCATAGATGACTGCAAGTTCGTGCTGAGAAGGAGCGACTTCGTTATGTTCAGTCTTCGCCGGAATGCCGAGTGAAGGCAGAAATCTTGTCTCTGATTGGACCATAATAGTGATCATCTAATTCCTGACCCTTGGCAGCTGGAGCACCAAAGAGGGTACGACCAGTGTAGATCAAGTCCTTACGCTTGGCGTAATGTTCGGTATCAACAAGGAAATATTCCTGTTCTGGACCGGCGTTTGGAATAACTTTCTTGGTTTCGTTGTCGCCGAAGATTCTTAAGACACGGATAGCCTGTTCAGAGACATAATCCATGGATCTTAATAATGGAGTCTTGGTATCCAAGGCTTCACCGGTGTAAGCGCAGAAAGCAGTTGGGATATATAAAACAACAGAGCCGCCATCATGAATGACGAAGGCTGGGGAAGTGCAATCCCAAGCAGTATAACCTCTTGCTTCGAAGGTAGCTCTGATACCACCAGATGGGAAAGAAGAACCATCGGCTTCGCCTTTGATCAATTCTTTGCCACTGAAGGACATGATAACTTTGCCCATAGCATCTGGAGTGGAAATGAAAGAGTCATGCTTTTCAGCAGTGACGCTGGTTAATGGCTGGAACCAATGAGTGTAGTGAGTGGCACCCTTGGAGATAGCCCATTCTTTCATACCGTGAGCGACGGCATCCGCAAGATTAGCATCTAATTCCTTGCCTTCCTCGATGGTAGTCATTAAGGACTCATAGACTTTCGTAGGAAGATGGCTTCTCATCTCATCATGATCGAAAACGTCAATACCATAATTGGACGGAATGTCGAATTCGTGGGACATATTAGGCCTCCTTTAATTGCCTGACGATTTTTGGATGAAAAATAATACTACAAAATTCTATCTTAAATGCGACCAAAAGAAAACAGGAAATTTTCAAATTTTCAAAGCCAAAGAAAAAACTTTTCACAGCCATATGGGTTGCGAAAAGTTAATTTTATTTATTTCTACGTTGTAATGAGAAATCTACTTATGTAATATTGCAGTTACATTGAATAATGAAAAATCCCTGACTTTTCATCAGGGATTTCAATCTTTCATTAATCTTCGTAGCCGTTTGGGTTCATCTGCTGCCAATGATTGGAGTCGCGGCAGGAATCTTCTACGGTGTATTTGGCCTTAAAGCCGATTTCTCTTTCGGCCTTATCGGTAGCGGCATAGTTGGCTTCCACGTCACCTGCTCTTCTTGGAGCGATGACATAAGGAATCTTGACACCAGTCGCCTTTTCATAGGCGTGGACAAGTTCTAAAACAGAGGTGCCTTTGCCAGTACCTAAGTTGTAGATGACAAGACCTGGATTTTCAAATAACTTCTTTAAAGTTAAGACGTGGCCTTCGGCTAAGTCGACAACGTGGATGTAGTCACGGATACAAGTACCATCTGGAGTGTTGTAGTCATCACCAAAGATGGAGAGATGATCGCGTTTACCAACAGCGACCTGAGTGACATATGGCATGAGGTTATTTGGAATGCCATTTGGTGCTTCACCGATCAAACCAGAGGCATGAGCGCCGATAGGATTGAAGTATCTGAGTAAAGCGACGTTGAAGTCTGGATGGACGTGGCAATAATCCTGGAAGATGCCTTCCTGGATGATCTTGGTCTGACCATAAGGATTGGTGGCCTGACCGATTGGATCGCTTTCGACAAGCGGGACATGCGTTGGCGTACCATAGACGGTAGCAGAAGAGGAGAAGATGATGTTCTTAACACCATACTTTGGCATTTCTTCTAATAAGGTGAGGGTGGAATCTAAGTTGTTACGATAGTATTCGACAGGCTTCTGAACAGATTCACCAACAGCCTTTAAACCAGCGAAATGAATGACAGCATCAATCTTGTTTTCGCTTAAGACTTTGTCAACATCTTCTCTGTTGCAGACATCACCTTTGTAGAAGGCAATTTTAGTACCAGTGATCTTCTCTAATCTTGGCAAGACCTTTTCGGAGGAATTGGCAAGGTTATCGATGATGATTGGATTATAACCGTATTCGACAAGCTTGATGACGGTATGAGAGCCGATATAGCCCATACCACCAGTGACTAAAATGTTTTTACGTTCCATAATACATGCTCCTTTATTTTGCTAATAATGTATTGATCTTACTGGTGACTGTCGAAGAGTCCGTAAGAAGGAAACTTTCTTTACCGACACGACTGAAAGTAGTAGAAGAGATATCGTTGCCTGTGACATCATGATAATACTGACCAGCGTTATCTAGATAACCGACAAGTTCTCTGATTTCCGGATTGGCATCATAACTGACAAGAGAAGTAGAAGTTAAGACGTTGGTTGTAAAATCACTCATGGAACTGTTGATGGTAAACAGGGAAGTGATGTCTTTACTTGTAGAACCGACAGAGAAAGCCATGGTGGCATTTACTTCACTTGCTTCTTTTAGAGAGGATACGACCTTGACCTTATATAACTTCATATCGATGTTCTCGTTGACTAAGGCTTCTAAAGAATTCTTGGTATCTTCCGCAATCGTCTCAGTATAGCTAAAAGTCTGATTTTCTTTTTCTTCGTATTGAGTGTTGAAGATGACAGCATCATATCTTGACTCAGGAAGGGTAGATCCTGCGGTCTGAACATTGATTAAAAGATAAGGGGAATTCTGATTGTTTCTGATGGTGATACGTTTACGTTCCTTGGTGGAAGTATTCGGTAAGGTATAGATGGTGTAGTTGATGGTTTCACCATTGGCAAGAGAATAAGGATTGAAGTCTTTCTTGTTGGTGGAATTAGAAGCATCCGAATAAACCAGATAATCGCCCGTATCAAGATGATTCAATTCAAGATAGAAGATGTTATTAGAGATATCGGTCTGACCAGAAGTGAATTTTGAAACGTCTTGAGTGACATTATAAAGATAGAAATTGCTGTTTCCTTCGCCGACGATTTCACTGGTGTTACTGGTAGATAACAAAGATGGAGTAATCTTATGTTCGGATAAGAAGAGCTTAGTTCCTACGAGGGCTAAGTCAGCAGCTTTGTTCTGCTTGGCAGTGCCAAACTCCGCAAAGACTTTCTTGCTGTCGCTGACGTTTTTACCATGCAGCGTGATATAGCTATCGGGGCTAACTGAAGAAGAAGTGGAATCATGAATCAGTAAAAAGACGGAATAGCAAAGCATAGCAAAGGTACCAAGAACCAAGGAACCAGTGATGATCTTGGTGATGATAGAACCTTTGGAGAAAGACTTCTTAGGAGCAGGAGAACTAGACTCTTGTGGAGTGATGTTTTCCTGTTCTTCTATCTTTTCTTCCTCGACGGTGATGTTTTGTTTCTTATTCTTTTTCTCTTTTTTCATGTTTGATTAGAATTCCATGTCTTTGTAACAACGTGGGTATGGTAAGACGTCACGGATGTTGTTCATACCGGTGACGAGCATAACAAGTCTTTCGAAGCCTAAACCGAAACCGGAATGTGGCATAGAGCCGTTCTTTCTCAAATCGAGATACCATTCATAGGCAGGAATGTTCATGCCGAGTTCGTTCATACGGTTCAAAAGTTTGTTGTAGTCAGCTTCTCTTTCAGAGCCACCGCATAATTCACCGATGAATGGAACAAGAAGGTCGGTGGCACCAACGGTCTTACCATCATCGTTCTGCTTCATGTAGAAAGCCTTGATTTCCTTTGGATAATCGGTAAGGAAGATCGGGCCCTTGAAGTGAACTTCGGTCAAATATCTTTCATGTTCACTGCCTAAGTCTAAACCGAACTTGATGTCGGAGACTTCAAACTTGTGACCATTCTTGACGGCATCCTGAAGAATCTGGATGGCGTCTTCATATTTGACTCTGGCAAATGGCTTGTTGATGAATTCATCCAAGCGCTTCATGACATCCTTGTCGACCCATTTTTCAAAGAAAGCCATATCCTGTGGACAATCCTTGATGGTGTTCTTGACGACATATTTGAGGAAGTCTTCCTCGATATTGCAAAGGTCAGCTAAGTGAGCCCAGGCGATTTCTGGTTCAATCATCCAGAATTCGGCGGCATGTCTGACGGTGTTGGACTTTTCAGCACGGAAGGTTGGACCAAAGGTGTAGACCTTACCATAGGTCAAAGCAAATGGTTCGACGTGTAACTGACCGGAGACGGTGAGGTGGACGTTATCCTTGTTGAAGTATTCGGTTGGATGTTTGACATCGGCATAGACGTCAAAGGTCTGACCTTCACCTTCACAATCGTTGGCGGTCAAGATTGGAGTGTGAATCCAGTAATAACCGTTCTTGTGGAAATATTCATGGATGTAGTAAGCCAAAGTGGAACGGATTCTATTGACGGCGTTGAAAGTGTTAGTCTTCATTCTCCACTGTGGAAGATCACGAAGATACTCAAAAGTCATCTTCTTTTTCTGAAGTGGATAAGATTCATCGACATCGCCGACAAGTTCAACAGTTTCGGCCTGAAGTTCGAATGGCTGCTTGGCTTCTGGGGTGACGTGAAGTTTACCCTTGGCTAAGACAGAAGCGCCGAGTCTCGCCTTGATGGCATCAGCAAAGGTGTTGCTATAGACAACCTGAAGGTTATCAAAGCAAGAACCATCGTTGATGGCAAGGAAACCGACGTTGCCACCAAAACGGTTGAAGCGGACAAAGCCACCAAAAGTCATTTCGACACCTTCTAATTCAGCAATGGTGTTATCTGCGACTTTCTTGAATAAATCGCTAATTGTATATTTTTCCTGTAAATCCATAATTCTTTCTCCTTATTCGTCTTCTAGATTGCGGTTTGGCATCGTGGTCATACTTAATGGAGCAAGATGACCAAGTTCGATCATATGATGGGCAGCTTTGGCAATCATGGCTGCATTATCGGTCGTGCACCATAATGGTGGAAGCATGACCTCAATGTCGTCATTTTTAAAAACGTCATTGACGTGACTTCTCAAATACGAGTTGGCGCTGACACCACCACCGACAACTACTTGTCTGACATGATAGTCGACGGCGGCCTGATGTAATTTATCTAACATCTGGTTGACGAAGTGTTCTTCGGTACTTCTCGCATAAGATTTGACGACCTCAAGTGGAATCTTACCTTCTTCATCGCGTTTTTCTTTCTGAATCATACGGATGAGATGAGATTTCAAGCCGGAATAGGACAAGTTATAACCAGAGACTTTCGGCTTGGGAAGCGGGAAGGTCTTGATACCTTCTTCTTTGGAAATCTTATCGAGATTGACGCCACCTGGATAAGGAAGACCAAGTTCTCTAGCAACCTTATCAAAGGCTTCGCCGATAGCATCATCTTCGGTTTCACCGATGATTTCAAACTTCATCGGAGAAGGAAGATAGACGATTTCACTATTACCACCACTGGCGATTAAAGCAAGTAATGGATATTTGAATTCCGTGACATATTCGTTGGCGTAGATATGACCAGCCAAGTGATGGACGGAGATCAGTGGTACATTCAAGTAGGTGGCTAAGGTTTTGGCTGCCATGGCACCGATCTGTAAAGCGCCAGGAAGACCAGGACCACCCGTGACGGCCACATGGGTAATCGTTTTGTAATCAAAGTCTTTTAGAGATAAAGCATAGGCTAAGACTTTGGTGATGTTCTGGAGATGAAGACGAGAGGCAAGTTCGGGATAGACACCGCCAAAACGCTTGTGGTCTTCAATCTGAGTGTTGACGGAATTGACCAAGAGTTCTTTTCCGTTTTTCAATATTGCAATTGCGGTCTCATCACAAGACGATTCAATTGCAAGGATAATTTCATCTTTCATTTCATGCCTCCTTGACATAGCAGAGGGCATCATCATCGTTGTAGTAATGCTTTCTGACACGGTATTGAACAAAGCCGTTTCTCTCATATAAAGAGATGGCACGTTCATTTTTGGAACGGACTTCTAAGAAGATCTTTTGAATTCCGTTACGTTTTAATTCCTCCATGACTTCTTGTAAAAGCATGGTGGCATAGCCTTTTCCTTCTTCTTCCTTAGCAATGGCGATGTAGTCGATCTCGGCTTCGGTATCGTCATCGAATCTGACGCATGTAAAACCGATATTACTTCCGTCGTCTTTGGCAAGGACATAAAGTTCAAAGCCTAAGGTTTCGCTATAAAAGGGAAGTTCGCTCTCACTCTTGAAATCGTGAATTCTCTTCCCGATTTCTACCAAAGAGAGGATATCCTGTTCTTCTGCTTCTTTGACGATCATATCTTTAAAACATACTCCGGAAGGTAATTTTCTTCATCGTTGGAGAAGTCTTTGAAGCTATTTTCATATTTCATCATCATATCGATGACAGAGACCTTGATGAGATTCTGGCTGGCTAATTCTTCGATAGCCATCTTATCCTTGTCTTCAACGACAATGGCTTCTTCTTTTGCCAGAGAAGGGATATCTTTCTTATCGACTCTCTTATATGAGACAAGACCATTTTCATCCTTGTGGGCAAAGAAGATATTGCCGTTGCGGTCACTTAAGGCAGCCGCCTTTCCTTCCATGGTGAGAAGTTCCATGGTAGGAATGCCATAAATCTTGATGTTCGGATTTAAGGCATAGATGGTTCTTGGAATGGTCAAACCAAGACGGATACCGGTGTTGCTACCAGGACCAAGAAGACAATAATACTTGTCGATGTCCATCATGGTGCAATCAAGAGCATCACATAAAAGCTTGATACCTAAGTGGGTTCTCTCTAACGCCGCCTTAGGATTACCAAGATCATACGTCTTATAAATGTTTCCACACTTACCGCCGACCGCCAAAGCTTTGGTAGCAGTGTCGAGATATAAGGAAATTTCTTTAGAATCTTTCATCTTCAATCACAATCTTTCTTTGTTCGTCATCAAGATAGCTCAATTTGATAGTGATGACAGGATGATAATTGATGATGTCTTCACTGCCATAATTTGGCCATTCGATATAGGTGATGATTTTCTTATCGCCCATGACTTCGTCAAGCGCGAGGTCTTTTCTCTCTTCATCGACACCCTCGAGGCGATAACAATCCACATGGTAGAGGGTGATTTTTTCACCTTGATAGACTTTGATCAAGTTGAAAGTAGGGGAGTTGATGATACCTTTGACACCAAGGGCTTTGCCAATACCTTGGCAGAAGGCGGTTTTACCACAACCCATATCCCCGATAGCCTTGATGACTTCTCCACCGTGGAAAGTGGAGACAAGCTCAGAGGCAATCTTCTTGGTCTCTTCAGGTGAATTAGAAACGTATTCAGTAATTTTCATTGTTTATTTGCCAGCTTTAGATGCGACATAGTCGATAAAGGCGAAAGCCTTATCGGTAGAGTCTTTGTAGAGGTCGAAACTTCCTAAGTGCGCTAACTGCTTGATTGGAAGCTGCATGATGTCGTCAGAAAGCGTCATACCGACCTTAGAACCATAAGAGTTGATGGAGATGAAAGCGGACTGAACGACCATGTTTGGAACAAAGTCGTTGACAAGACGGCAGCCTTCTTCATCGAAGAACTTGCTGATAGTCTTTGGATTGACAGCATAGACGACGATATTGTTTCTCAAGGTTGGAACCTTGATGGCCTTAAAACCAGTCAAGTAGTCTGGTAAGACAGTATTATCCTGATTGCCCATGTAGGCGATGATGAAGGCTTCTTCACTATCGACAGCAAAGCCATAGGAGTAGATCTTACCGAATAAACCAGTGGCAGTTTCGGTCTGCTTGTTGGCATTGGCTTTTCTGATGTCTTTTTCTTTCTTCTTGGCTTCTTTGGCATTCAAGGCTTCATTGGCGATATCAAGATCGATCAAAGTCATATCCTTGGAGGCGATTTCTTCCGTACCAGTCAAGGTATTTGGAATATCTTCTGGGACATACTTGGTGCCGTCGAGGTTGAGAAGATCTTCTGGTTTCTTATTGGCAGCGGCGATGGAGATGGTTGGGATGACGACAGCAACTTCGGCTAAAGAGAAGTGATAACCGTTACGCTGACCTTCGACAACAGCTCTGGATTCGATTCTGTTGATGGTGCGGAAGTAGTGGGCCTGGATGATATCCTGATCATCGACCTTGGCTTCAATACATAAAGTTGGGTTGTTGATATTCAAGTCAGAGATGACATAACCATTGAGCATATCTTCATAGTCATTGAGATATTCTTGAGTGAACTTGGAGTTCTTCTTGTTGTAGACGGTGGTTAAGACGAAGGAGAAGATGATGACCGCTAAGGCGATACCTAAGATCAACCAGGTTAACCAAGCCATTTCAGTATTCTCACGATTGACAAAAGTGACGATGATGACGCCAGCAAAAGCGATGACCATCAAGACGATGGAAACGATATCGATGATCTTGGACTTGCCTAACTTGGCGTTGAAATTCGCACGGTTCTTTTCCATGTCATCGTCGATGGAAATCGTACCGTCGTGAATATAGCGGATGGCGTGGAAATAGGTGCTATCTAAATGCTGAGTAGAACCGGTATAAGTGCCAGTGACATCATCAGCCTTGGATGGTTCTTCCTCTTTGGATAAGTCGGCAGTCACACCAGTGATTTCATCTTCAACTGGTTTTTCTTCTTCAACTGGTTTTTCTTCTTCCTGAACAAGTTCAGCGGCGATAGCAGCTGGCATTTCAGGTTCACAATTCTGATTTTCTTCGTTATTTTCGACACCTTCATCGGTAGTAGGGGTGTTTAATTCTTCATTCAATTCTTTGTTTTCTTCCATGATGTACCTCTTTTGCGATATTTTCGCTTGGTAAAATTATAGCAAAGTAAGTTTAGTAAATAAATTATATTTATTTATATTCATGAATTTCTTTTATCAGCGCAAAGAAAAACCCGGACAAGACTGTCCGGGTATGAGAGACATAATTTAGCCTAAAGTAGCCATGCCATAGACCAAAATGGCCAAGGAATCGAAGACAAGAGAGACAGATAAGAGCATGTGGAAGACACTTCTGAAGCCGGTTTTCTTCTGTAAGAGGTAGAAAGGAAGAGCTAAATCAGCAAACACAGCACCGAAGATGAATAACATGATGGCGTAGTTGCTGGAGACAGAATAGCTGTGAGCATGGCTGAAGATACTGGAGAAGAAGACAACAACCCATAAACCAAGAGCTAAGATGACACAGTTATAAATCTTAGAAATATTCGGCTTTACGAAGCTAAGAATAATACCACAGATAGATAAGATAGTCATGATGACAAGCGTGATAGTACCTAAGCTTTGGACAAAGGCGCCATCGGCGCTGAACATCGTCTGGAAGACATAAGGTCTTAAGACAGTGGTGAAGATGGCGACATAGAAGAGTAAGAAAGCAAGATAGTATAAGGAGGTCTGAATGGAGTGATAGAAACCGACTTTCTTTTTATCATCTAACAAGCTGAGCTTGGTGTCATAAAGATAACCATAGGCATGAGATGCACAGAAGGCAATCACCATTAAAGCGGTTACAATAACACCGAGCAATCCATAGTTACCATTGGGAGAAGAACTGAAGTAATAACCCTTGGTACCATAGATGAACAAGAAGACGAGGTAGGTGATGACACCAGCAAGAAGAAGGCCACCCCAACCAAGACGGACATATTTTTCATTAGTACGAAGCTTTGGGAAACTGCGTCCTAAGTTTTCATCTTTCGCTTCCTCGGGAAGAAAACTCATATCACCGATGACATTCAAGATTTCGTCATTATTTTCTGCCATAAGAAACCTCCTATCAATTTAGAGACCTATATATATTTATCACAACAATTTAAAAATACAAAATATTTTTACTACTAATTTAACTTTTTAGGTTTGTAGAAGTTGCTATTCTCCATCCAAACAATTTTGCCAGTGAAGTCACCTTCCAAGGTTTTATCATAAGCCAGACGTAAGCACTCCAACTTGGCATCCAGATCATCTAAAGAATGTAAGACATAGGCTTCAGCCGTAGCAGGAAGTTTTGGTGAACCGAATTCATATTCGCCATGGTGGGCTAAGATCATATGGACAAGGACATCGAGTTTCTCTTTGTCGATGTTCATCTTGATACCAGCTTCATAGACGATCATGGCACCGATGGAGATATGACCAAGAAGGTTGCCTTCGCTGGTGTAGTTAGGAGCCTTGGCAGCGGATAATTCCTTGGTTTTACCAATATCGTGGAGCAAAGAACCAGCGATGAGGTAGTCTAAGCTGAGATACGTATACTGTTCCTGAACCTTGATCGCCTGAGAGCAGATGGATAAAGAGTGGAAGAGAAGGCCGCCGACATAAGCGTGGTGAACGGTGACAGCAGCAGGATAGGTAGTATAGGCGTTATAGTGATCCGTCAAGACCTGTTTGGTGAGGTCATGAAGTTCTTTATCCTGAATCATTTCGATGTAGTCATTTAAGGTCTTCTTCATCTCATCCATCGGGACAGGTGCGACTGGGATATATTTGGATAAGTCAACCTGCGATTCATCAACCGCATCTAATTCGTTGATCTTGAGCTGAGGGTGACCTCTGTACATGCTAGACATACCCTGGACGCGGATTAAGGAACCCGCGATGGCAATTTCTAAATCACCTGGATCGATTGACCATTTCTTGGCATCGATGGTGCCAGAGACATCCTGAAGGGTCAAGGCAAGATAATGTGAACCGCTATTGGAGACAGCCTCAGTTGCCTGTTTGATCATGAAGATGCCGTCGATATATCCTTCGTTTCCTAAAATGTCTTTAATCATAAAATGGGTAATCCTCCGTAAGTATTGTCATAATTTCGTCATAATGGAAGCCTTTGGCAAGTAGTTTCTTGATGAATGCGTCTTTTTTCTTGCGGGCATCGTATCGGTTTTGACGAACAAGGAAATTATAACATTTATCTGCTTCTTTCTTTAATAAATTGACTCTATTTCTCTCTTCTTCTTTCTTTTCTTCCTGGCTGAGACTGGAATAGAAGTGGTCGATAGCGCCTTTGGCTTGCGAAGAGGTATAACCTCTTCTGATTAAAAGTTGCATGATGGATGTCTTTCTTTCTTCGATCGTCTTGTTCTTCTTGCTCTTATTGGCTTTATTGATCAAGGGTTCTATCTGATCTAGAGAAATCACAAAGAGTTCCTCGAGCTCTTTATCCTGAAGAATACTATCTTTGATACCTTTGGCTTTTAATTTCTCAAGCAGATATCTTTTACCATAACCTTGTGCAATCTTGCTTTCACAATAATCTAACGCATAGGCTTTATCATCGATGATGTGGGCTTGAACGTATGGTAAAAGAAGTAACTCGTTTTCCTTATACCCTAGATGGTATTTGTTTTCGAGTTTGTCATAAAGTTCTTTGTGGGTGTAACGTCTGCTGCTGACAAGTTTGACAAGATAGTCTTTGGCCTTTTTATCTCTGCTGGCTCGTTTTAAATCTTGGTATTCTTCCTTGGTCAGTTCTTTTCCAGGGTAATAGTAGGCATCCGAATAACTGTCAGGAGAAAGGAAGAACTCTTCCTCATCCACGAGGAGAAGAATTCCCTTTTTCTTCATTTCGATGTCTTTAATCACATGGATAGACTTGGTCATCAGATATGTTACTCCTTAGTTTCTACAGAAGTTGGTAATACAGAGATTTCCGTTACTTCTTCATCAGAAGAGAAGTGAAGGTTATGTTGTTCATCTTCTTTCATGGTGGTACCAGAAGGCTGCATACGTAATAATTCGGCTTGTAATTTTTCTTGCTCTTTCATCTTTTTACGATCTAAGCGCATCTGCTTACGCATGTTTCTCTTTTTCTGTTTGTTTTCTTGAACTTCCATATCCTGCTTGGCTTCTAGCTGGATTTCTGCATCTGGTTTCTCTTTTTCCAGTTCCTTTGCGACTTCCACCTGAATCTGAGCAAGATGTTTACGCTGCTCTTCTAAAAGAGAACTCAGGTCTTTATCCTCCGATACTTCCACAACGGTCTCTTTTTGATCCATCATGCTGGCACGGATTTTTTTGAAGGATTCATTGACTTGTTTTCTGGTGAGTAAACGAAGTTTCTTCTTGTTTGGTTGATAGACGGAATTCAAATAAGTCTGAGTCGACTCATCTTCTTGAATGTTGGTGATTTCTAAATCGTAGATGGTGGCGGTGTTAGAAAGAAGTTCGTGACGCTTTGGAGCACCCCTATATAATAATAAGGATAATAGACCGATGATGAATAATAAATAGAAAGTGACACTTCTCCACAACAAGTTGGCAGCCGAAGCCAAACTGGAACTCTCTGCTCCTAAAAAATAAGTGTAAGCGGACTGGAACATGACTTCTGGCGCACCGACATTGATAAAGGACGAGACGACATCGACATAACCGGTACCAAATAAGGATTGGGCAAAACTGAGATGAGATAAATCAGCATTCAGTGACCAAAAGATGATATAAGGAATAACACCCAGAAGGAATCTCTTGATGAGATTAGAAGCAAAAAGAACGATGACTAAAGGAATATTGTGGAAAAGTCTTTTCATTTCCACTCGATAGGTAGCAAACTGCAACGTCAATCTGCGTCTGGTGACTTCCGGATTTCTTAAGATATGAAGTCTAGCTAGGAAATTGATACCGGTATTTAAGACAAAACGATGCATGCCACGCCAGAATCCCAAACCGAGAATCAAACCTAAGAAGACTAACTGAACCACCAAAGCGATGATACAGATGACAACCAGTGGCAATCCACCAAGAAGGTCGATCGGAATATCTTTGACATAAGGATAACCAAAGATGACCATGACCAGGGAATAGATGATCAAGGATATCTGGAAGATCAGATAGTTCATGGTGATAACACTTGCAGCTTGGGCGGATTTGACTTCTTGTTTGGTAAAGGTGTAAGCCTGGACAATGCTCGCACCACTTTTGATAAAGACACCGACTACCTGCCCGACACAGACATTGATTAAACCCTGATGGAATTTGTATCGTCCGTTATAGAGTCTGGATAATAAAGTGATGTTCAGACCATCCAAAAGAAGTGTCACCAACAAGGTAAGAATGGCAAGTAACAAAGGAAAGAAACTTGCTTTTCCCATCAACGCGAAGGTTGAGGCTGGATCATCTTTTAAGATATAGATAATTGCAAAAACCATCAAACCGGCAAAGAAGGTAACTTCTATTGCCAGCTTGATGTGTTTTCCTTTTTGCTTCTTGGTTGTGTCTAAAGAGGTCGACATTATTTATAAAGCGGCTTTGACGGCTTCAACACGTCTAGCGGCTTCTTCTTTACCTAAAATCTTTAAGACATCGAAGAGTTTTGGAGACTGGGTAGAAGCGCAGATGGCGATTCTGATGATAGAGATGCAATCCGCATACCAACCGTTGTAGTCGGCTGGGTTCTTCTTATAGACCTTTCTATCATCGCAGAAATTATGTCTGGTACCTAAGGCCTTCATGTCGTTAAACCAACTGCTTTCATCCTGCGCTTCGACATTCCAGGAAGCGATGAAGTCATCTAAGACAGCCTTGATGACATCGTGATTTAAGGATTCGTTGAATGGAAGTGGGTTAGCCTTGATAAGGGCGTTGTAGTCTTCTGGATAGAAGAACTTGATCTTTTCTTCGACATCAGAGAACTTCTCATAGTCTTTTCTTGGCTTTTCCTGTTCTCTTTCGATGTTGATGATGGATTCAAATAAATCTCTGTTGCTATCGATTCTAGCAGCCAAAGAGGCATTATATTCCTTAGCCCATTCATAGCATTCATCAGTAAAGGTAGTCTTATCGTAGTTGGCAAGTAATTCCTTGGAGATGTTGTTTAACTTTGGCATATCAAAGAGAGCGCCATCTAAAGAGAACTTGTCAAAAGAAAGGGTGAATTCAGAAACAGGAGCTTTTGGATTTTCCATCATCCAGGCTTCGAAGTTGGAGTTGGCGATGGTTAAAAGATAACGGATGACACCATCCTTGGGATAACCTTCCTGTAAGAAGTAGGAAACAGCGGCTTCTGGATCTTTACGCTTGGAGAGTTTTCTCTTGTTACCAGTGTCTTTATCATTGACCATGATGACTGGTAAATGCGCATATCTTGGGGCTTTCCAACCCATAGTTTCAAATAATTCAAGATGGATTGGAAGAGAGGAAATCCATTCTTCACCACGGGTGATGACCGTGGTGCCCATGAAGTGGTCATCAACCAAATGAGCAAAGTGATAGGTTGGAAGACCATCGGCTTTGTAGATGACGATATCCTGATAGTTTTCCGTCAGATCCATATCACCACGGATTTCATCGTGGGCTTTGACGTGATTTTCAGCGTTGCCCTTAGACTTGAAACGGATGACATATGGCTTACCTTCCTTGATGAGCTGGATATATTCATCATTGGATAAGGTTCTATACTTGGCGTATTCACCATAATAACCAGGAACGACCTTGTTGGCCTGCTGGACTTCTCTTAACTGTTCTAATTCTTCCTTAGAGCAGAAATCTGGATAAGCTCTACCCTTCTTGATGAGTTCCTTGATGCAGACTTTGTAGATGTTGGCTCTCTGAGACTGGACATAAGGACCATAGATACCTTCTTCATGGTCGCCATAATAACCTTCATCAGCGACGATGCCGAAATTCTTCAACTGTTTGACTAAGTCTAAACCAGTACCAGCGATTTCTCTCTTCTGGTCGGTGTCTTCCAAACGGAAGTAGTAGACACCGTGTGACTGCTTAGCAAAACTGTAAGCAATCAAAGCGGTGAAAAGAGAACCGGTATGTAAGAAACCGGTTGGGGAAGGGGCAAAACGAGTGACTTCAGCACCCTCTGGTAACTGACGGACGGGATAACGTTTTTCTAAATCCTTGATCGTTTCTTTCACATCAGGGAAGATGAGATCAGCAAGTTCTTTGTTTGTAGCCATAATAATAACTCTCCTTTATATGTTTATTCGATTGGACGGATATAGAAACGTCCGTAGACTTGATGTAAGTTTGTGACGGTGACAAAGGCAAGAGGATCCGCTTTTTTCACAATCTGGGTTGCCTTGTTAACCTCGTTTTTGGATACGACCATGACAATCATCAAACGTCTTTGACCAGTATAGGCGCCCTTGGCTTCGACGATGGTTGCACTGTGTGGGAAAGCGTGAATCAGGATTTGAGGAATGGTCTCATTGGAAGTGAAAATCTGCAATTGCTGTTTCTTGTTCTTGATGTTGAGCAAGTCAAGGACATTGGTAGAAACAAACAGATAAATCAAAGTGTACAGAGCGTAACGGATGATTTCGGAACTGGCCTGTGGATTGACAACAGGGTTGGCAACGTGGGCGATGATGCCGAATAAGACGTTAGCCATAATGACACAACCATTGATGAAGAAAGAGAAGTGACCAGCACCAGTGGATTTCTTTTCCGCGACATAGAAACTGAGAACATCAGTACCACCCGCAGAGGTGTTGATCATCATAGCCAAGCCAGAAGCGATACCGGTGGTGATACCACCAAAGATACATCTGGCGATCATATCGTCATAAATGTTGATGATGTTGTAGACCCATTCATCAGGGATGATGTAGTTGAAGATAGAGACCAAAGCGACGTTGATGAGGGTAAAGATGGTGAATTGCTTGGAAATCTTAAACCAGGCAAGGATGATAAGAGGGACATTCAAGATGAAGTAGAGAATAGAGATGACACTGGCTTCAATCGCTCTTAAATCACCAAAGATATTGATGAATTTGACGAGTGCCTGTGAAACACCAGAAGCACCGCCAGAGACAAGATGGGTGACACCTGCAGCGTTGACGATTTCCGTAGCGGCTTCTAAGGTCACTCCTCTTGATTCCATCGTCCAGTGAATGGCGCAATTTAACGATGGGTTGATGAAGGCTCTAAAGCCCCAGGCGAAGACGAAACAGCTGATGGCAGTGATGAAAAACTTCCAAGCCCAATCCAAACCTCTTTTGGCTTTGGGGTAATCAAACAAAACGTCATCGACTCGACTCAATTGTTTTTTGAACCAACTCATAATAAAATTTACCTGTATATAATCTATGCTAGTTTTAGCCTTAAATATCATAGTATTTTCTAAAATAAAATCAATTATAAGATGAACTTTTGTTATTAAATGTTACCTTTCATATTAAATGCGACAAATGACATAGGTTCCATTGATACAGGTAAGAAACACCTATATTCCAAGAGATGAAACTAGCTTATATCTGATG
>CACXYG010000013.1:0-17038 GCA_902771745.1 uncultured Erysipelotrichaceae bacterium
AAAGAGTTTGATACTCTTTGGAAAAAAGCATCCAATACTCTTCGCATCTGCATGAGAGACAACTACATGGATTGCCCAGAAAGAGAACGTTCTCCTTATACTGGCGATGCCGCTAACCAGATTGCGGAGACGCTTTATGCGCTTGATGAAGATGGCTACAAACTAGCCAAAAAAACGTATACTACCCTTCTTGGCTGGGTGACAGATGATGGCGTCATTCCAACCCGTTGGCCAAGTGCTACCACCAATGAAATTCCAATGCAGAACCTTGCTTGTATCATCACCACTTATGATTACTATCTCCATACCGGCGACACGGAGACCATGAAACTCATCTATCCGATCTACAAGGAATACGTGAAGCTTTGGGATATGAGAGAAGACGGCTCTGTAGAATACCGCAGTGGCACCTTCCCGTGGGTTGACTGGGGAAGCAACTATGACTCTGAAGTGATGGAACAGGGCTGGTATTACTGGGCCTTGGAAAAAGTCTTGGCTTTAGGAAATGATATCGGCCTTTTAGAAGAAAGTGATAAGACTTTGTTCGAAAATAGAAGAGCAAGCATGAAAAACGTCTTTGATAGTAAATATAAGACGGATGATGGTTTTGCCTCGGTTGTCGATGAGACTACTGGGGAGAGAAGAAGTATTGATGATAGAGCTAACGCTCTTGCGGTCTTATCCGGTTTAGCCGATGAAGAAGACTACACCTTGATGGGTAATATCTTAACGAGTGTCACCAACGCCTCTCCATATATGGAACGCTTTGTCTTAGAAGCTTTATGTGAAATGGGTATGGAAGATAAGGCCAAAGCCCGTATGTTATCTCGTTATGAAGGTATGATTTCTTATGAGGCCTCTACTTTATGGGAAGACTGGTCTCCAGAGCCGATTGATGGTACCATCAATCACGGTTGGGCCGGCGGTCCACTTGTCGTCATGAGCAAATACTTTGCCGGTATCAGACCAACGAGTTCTGGTTATCAGACCTGGCAGATTAAACCAGCGACGGTCTCTACTTCTTATTCCTCTTCTACTTACACGCCGGATGGTACCTTATCTTATACATTAAGTGTTAGCGATAATGTTACTACGATTGTTGTAGAAGCACCTAATGCTGGTGGTAGTCTTATTCTTGATGAGAATTATGGTACGACCGTAACGCTTGATAATACTGCTACAACCTTAGTCAATCAGACCCTTTCTTTACATAAAGGAACCAACACCATCACCATCGCTTAAGAGATAATAACAACCAAGGACTTACAAATTTTGTGCCTCACAGGACAGAATTTGTAAGCCCTTTTCTTTTGCAAAATTAAATCATTTACACTCATTTGCAGTAAATAGCAGCCCTTTGTGCGCTATAGAAACGGAGAATACATATGAACAAATTTTTACGTCTTACGCTCATCAGCTTATCCAGCATCGCTTTAGTCGGTTGCGGTGGTACTACTAGTGGTAATACCTCTGCAGAAGGTGCCAGCACTCAAACTAGTGCTGAGGTTGTCGATACACCAACCTTGACTGGTTCCTATCTTTCCCCAGCTCAGCTTGGCTATTCCAACATGAGACCAACCTACAACTATTATTTGACTACTTTTGCCTTCCAGAATTTAGAAACCTATTCTGACAACACCTATTGTTTAACTCTTTCTTCTTCCACTTTCTCTGCCGTCATTCTTCCTGAAGAAGGCAATGATGCCACTGGTAACGAAAAAAATAACTCCTTAGTCAAGTACTATGGTGCTTTTACCTCTACGGTTGATGATCTTGATGATGACACTGTCTACTATCATCTTTCTGAACCATCCAGAATCGTCGGTTCTGATGATACCCTTTTCTTCTATGACACTGCCAACTGGACGGATGATATGAAGGAAAAGACTGCCGATGTCACCTATGAATATGATGCTGAGACCGGCTCTCAGAAAGCCACTGGTAGAAAGCAATATGCCACTGGTAAAGAATATCTTGCTGCCAAGAAGTTCTCTGCTGTTAAATTCACCACTGCCAAGAAGACTTCTACCTTAGAATACATCAACTTATTTGCTGCCGATAGAGAAGTCGATTCTAAGGCTCCAGCTACTGTTACGACCAAGATTGATACTGCTGTCAGCAATGGCTTTTTATCTCCAGCCCAGCTTGGTTATTCCAACATGAGACCAACCTATAACTATTATTTGACCACCTTCGCTTTCCAGAACCTGGAACTCTTAAGCGATACGGAGTATTGCTTCACTGTCTCTTCTTCCACCTTCTCTGCTGTCATCCTTCCAGAAGAAGGCAATGATGCCACCGGTAACGAAAAAAATAACTCTTTGGTCAAGTACTATGGCACCTACACCAAGACCGTCGATGATCTTGATGATGATACCGTCTACTATAACTTAAGTGAACCAACCAGAATCATCGGTTCTGATGATGCCCTCTTCTTCTATGACACCGATAACTGGACAGATGATATGAAAGAAAAGACTGCTGATGTCACTTATGAATATGATGCTGAGACTGGTTCTCAGAAAGCCACTGGTAGCAAGCAATATGCCACCGGTGCGGAATTCCTTGCCGCGAAGAAGTTTGCTGCTATCAAGGTCACTTCTGCTCAGAAGACTCATACATTAGAATACGCTACTTTAGTTTTCACCAAATAAAGGAGGTTGAGAATGAATAAACGCAATTTATTCAAAGGCTTAGGTGCGACTTTTGCCTCCCTTGTCTCTATCACTGCGTTCATGTCGGTCTTGGCCTTTGACCGTGAAGCGGATATCAACCGCTTCTTGAATATCACGGCTGGTTCTGGTGAAGGTTCCAAATACGCTAGTGTTGATGAAATGCACAAAGCGGAAAAAGATTACTTCATTCAGACGGTTGAAGAAGGTAGTGTCCTTTTAAGAAATGAGAACAACGCGCTTCCTCTTAGCGATACTGCCAAAAGAAATGTCACCCTCTTTGGTAACGCCTCTGTTACCTCAGTTTTCCATGGTGGTTCTGGTGGCCCAACCAACACCGGTACTACCCTGTATGACGCCTTAAAAGATGAAGGCTTCAACATCAACGACACTGTCTTTGACAAGACAGCGAAATACGCCACGGATAACGGCCTTAAACGTGGCGACGGCCACATCGATGAAGTTGATGCCTCCATCTACTCTGATTCTGATTATACCGGCTACAAAGATGCTGCTATTGTCGTTCTTGCCCGTTATGCTGGTGAAGCCAATGATATGAATGGTGGCTATGAATATGATAAGAATACGGATTCTTATAAAGCCACCGTCGATCAGGATGGTGTTGCCGAACTTTCCTTCCATGACAGTGAAAAAGCCATCATGGAAAAGGTGAAAGCTGGCGGTTTTGATAAGATCATCGTCTTACTCAACACTGGTTATGCTATGGATCTTGGCTGGCTTGAAGAATATGATGTCGACGCCTGTATGTGGATTGGCTTCCCTGGTGGAGAAGGTATGCATGGCGTTGCTAGAATGCTTGCTGGTAAGGCTTCTCCTTCTGGTGGTTTGGTCGACACTTATGCCACCAACTCCTTATCGAGTCCTGCCATGCAGAACTTCGGCGACTTCAAGTTTGCTGATTTGCCAACCTCCTTATATCATGACCGTTATGTCATCTATCAGGAAGGTATTTATGTCGGCTACAAGTATTATGAGACTCGTTATTCTGACCAGGTCAAGAACAGAAATAACGCCACTGGCGCTTATGGTTTGTTTGCCGGAGAGACCAACTGGAACTATGCCGATGAGATGATGTATCCATTCGGTTATGGTTTGACCTATACGACCTTTAAAGAAACCTTAGATAGTCTTACCTGGGATAAGGCCAAACATGAAGTCACGGCTACAGTGACTGTCAAGAATACGGGCACATTTGCCGCGAAGGATATCGTCGAACTTTATGTCTCACTTCCTTGGGAGACAGGTCAGGCCGAAAAGTCTGCTATCCAGCTTGCTGGTTACACGAAGAGTAAAGAACTCGCTGCAAATGAAAGTGAAACGCTCACCATCACTATCAGCGACTATATCTTTGCCACCTATGATGTTGATGCCACCAATGGCAAAGACACCAACAAGAAAGGTTGTTATATCTTTGATGCTGGCGATTACGCCTTTGCCATTGGTGATTCTGCTCATGACGCCTTAAATAACGTCTTAGCTAGCCAGAACTATACTAATCTCACTGATGAAGAAGGTAATACCGTCTCTGGTGATAAGAATAAGGTTGTCACGGTTGCTGCCCAATATGATAACACGACCTGGGCTGTCTCTCCGTATGATTCTGATGTCGTTGTCTCCAATCAGTTTGATCAGACGGATTTCAACAACTATAAAGAAGACACCATCGAATATCTTACCAGAAGCGATTGGTCTACTTTCCCGGAACCATTTGAAGGTTTAAGAGCGGATAGTGATCCAACGGGTGAAATTACCAGATACATGACTTCCACCAAGGACAAGCCATTATATGTCCAACCGAGTGATGCTCCTGACTATACTTCCTACAAACACTCTCAGGAAGTCACGACTTCCTTCATTCAGATGAAGGGTGTCGAATATGACGATGATGAGAAGTGGGATGCTTTCATCGATCAGCTCAAGCCAAGTGATCTGGCCACCTTATATGGTGATAAGATGGGCTATGCAGCGATTGAATCTATCGGTTATCCAAAGTCTGCTGGTGGCGATGGTCCAGATGGTTTACAATCTGGCGGTTGGTTACATCCATGTGAAAACCTTGCTGCTTCGACTTATAACCTCGAACTGTTAAAAGCCAGAGGTGAATTCTTAGCCGAAGATGCAATTGCCGTCGGCTTCTCTATGTTATATGGTGGTGGATGTAACATGCATCGTACTCCATATGGCGGTCGTAACTTCGAATACTATTCTGAAGATTCCACCATCGCTTTCTATTCTGGTGAAGCTCAGGGTACTGCCATGAGAAGAGGGGGCTTGATTTCTATGTTCAAGCACTTCTGTGGTAATGATCAGGAAACCAATCGTCATGGTGTTGCCACGTTCATGAGTGAACAGGTCGTCCGTCAAAATGAAACGAGATCCTTTGAAGGTGCGCTTCATACCGGTTCAGCGATGTCCAACATGTCTGCCTTTAACCGTCTTGGTGCGATCTCTACTGCCAGTTACAAGTCCTTATTGACCACGGTCTTAAGAGAAGAGTGGGGTGCCACTGGTATCTCTATCACCGACTCTAGTAAGGATGCGGCTAGCTACATCTTCACTGCCGATGCTATCGATGCTGGTACGGATATGTTCAACAACGACGCCGATAGAGCTACCGAAGTTAAAGCTTTACTCATCAAGAACAGGGATGGTCACATCTGGAAACAGGCTCGTGTCTCTGCCAAACGTTTCTTCTATAACATGGTCAATTCCAATCTCGCCTATGGTATGGATGAATCTACCGAAGTCAAGAGTGAGGAACCTTGGTGGAAAGGTGCCTTGATTGCAATCAATGTCGTGCTTGGTGTTCTTGCGGTTGCTGGTGTTGGCTTATATGTTGTCTTCACCTTTGTTATCAAGCCAAAAGGAGAATAAGGAAATGAAATTTAATTTTTCTTTTAAGAACAGACCTTTTGCTTTCTATCTGAAGTTTGCTGTCGGTGCTCTTGCCACCTTCTTAAGCATTCTCTTCTTCATCTTGGAATGCGCGATTGTCAGAGGTCATATCTCCTTTGCAGATAATTCTCATATCACCTTCATCTTCACGCTTGTCGGTGGTATTTCCATGATTTTTGCCGCCTTTAGTGAAATCAGTTTCTTACCAATCATTTCTTCTATTTGCTTGGCCGTCGGTGTTGGTCAGCATCTCTTCATGTCTTGCTATCCTTATGCCGACTTGGGTACTGGTGTTCCTTTCTTTGTCGATGATGGTACTCTTCTTCATACGGTTGCTGACCTCTTCACCATCTTCTTGATTCTCTTTGGTATCCTTCTTGTTGCTTCCTTGGTCTGCAACTTTATCGATAAGAAAACAGAAGAAAAGGTTATTGCATAGATAATAAATTCTTTCTCCGTGCAGGGACTAGTTTATCTAGTCCCCCTTTTTAATTTAAAAATTTAAATAAAAATATGGAAGTTTTCACTTCCATATTATTTGATATACGCTTTTTTGAAGTTCTGAAGGTATTCAGAACTGGTAAACAGAGATTCGATAGGATCGTCATGAATGTAGTTCTTATGTTGCTCGAGGATGACGGCTTCGGTTTCGTTTTCTAGATCCTGTTTTAAGAAGGCTTCTAGGTTTAAGCTGCCAAAACCGAGCTCGACCGCATTGGTCTTGATGATCGGTGTGAGAAACTTCTTCTGGTTGAGATTACCATTATCACAGATATGGTGAAGACGGATTCTTTTACCAAGACGTTTCATATAGAAGAGGGCATCAACACCAGCGACACTAGGCCAATAAGAATCGAATTCAAAGTTGACCAACAGCGGATTGGTATTGCTGATCAAGATATCGTAAGCCAATCTCAATTTGTTGACGTGAACAAACTCGACATTGTGATTGTGGTAAAGGAGAAAAAGGTTATGTGGCTTCAGTCTTCTTCCGACTTCATTTAAACGAGTTGCTAATTCTTTGACGGCTTTAAAAGAAGAATAATCATAGTTGTACATACCAGTGACAACCACATAGTGACAATCAAAGTCTTTGCATTCTTGAATCACCATATCTAGATTAGTCTCTAACGTATCTAAATCTTCATGGATAGAGATGACATGGAGGTCATAATCTTTTAACATCTTTTTCCAATCAAATTTAAAAGATTTCTTGATGGGCATACCATAAGCGGAAGTTAAAAGACGAACGATAAAAGGAGATTTACGAATCATAAAACCATTGAGTTCAATAGAGTTGAAACCAGCCTCCTTCATCACTTTAAGAGCGGTTCTGGCTTTGCTCTCTTTGTTCAGAATCTTGCCTAACTGTAATTGCTGGACACCAAATTCCATAGCGACCTCCGACTAAGTATTTCTTGCTGATACCATTATAAAAAAGAGTGTTTACCAAAAATGGTAAACACTCGAATTCTGTTAATCTATGAGCAAAAAATGAAATATGGATTAGTTCTTAGGAGTCTTAGCGGCATCCTTAGCAAAGGATTCTAAACCAGCATCAGTTAAAGGATGCTTGATGAGTTTTGCTAATACCTTATAAGGAACAGTAGCGATATCACCACCCGCTAAAGCACAATTGGTGACATGAGCAACATTACGAATAGAGGCACAGATGATCTTGGTCTCATAACCATAGTTTTTCTTCATGGTGACAATATCCTTGATGAGTTGGATAGCATCCCAACCAGCATCATCTAATCTACCTAAGAATGGAGAAACATAGGTGGCACCAGATTCCATAGCTAATAAAGCCTGGGCTGGAGAGAAGCATAAGGTGACATTGGTAGGAATCTTCTTCTTAGCAAAATAGGCACAAGCCTTTAAACCTTCATTGGTCATCGGTAATTTGATGACGATATGTTTTGGATCGATGGCGAAGAGTTCTTCACCCTGTTTGATCATGCCTTCATAATCTTCAGCGGTGACTTCGGCAGAGATTGGGCCATCGACGAGGGTGACAATCTTGGTGATGATGTCTTTCTGAGAAAGACCTTCCTTGGCAATTAAGGATGGGTTAGTCGTTACACCTTTTACATAGCCCCAGGTGGAAACCTCCTTGATTTCGTCGAGATTTGCAGTGTCAATGAATAAAACCATAATCTATAACCACTCCTTTTTGTTTGGTACTTCTATTGTACCTAAAAAGACGTAAAAAAGTATCTCAAATCAACACAAAACTTGTGGTTTTGTTCGCTCATTTTATATTTTTTTCTTTTATTTACGAAAAAATAGTGGGGAGTTAAGTAAAAAAATCTAGCTCCAATTGATAAGCGCTTACAATGCTGTTGTCGTTAAGACGAAGTGTTCTTGAAATGGAAACTGAAAAGTCAGGCGTTCATTTTTCACTCCAGGAAAACTCCAATATTGAAAGGATAAATTATGAAATTAAAGAAAGCTGCATTAATGATCTTACCTTTATTAATGCTTACCGGTTGCGGTGAATCTACTACCTCTTCTACAGCCGAGAATTCTAGCGTCACAGAATCTGTCGAAGCTAAGACGTATGCTATCACGGCTGAAAATGGCACTGGCTATGAAATTACCGATTTAAGTGCCACGACTGCTAAGCGTGGTGATAAGATTACCTTCAAGGTCAATGTCACCAATAGTGAAAAGACCATCTCCAAAGTCAAATACAACACCTCTGAACTCACTGCCGATGAAAATGGCGTCTATTCTTTTACCATGCCAGCTAGAGCGGTCACCATCTCTGTTGAATTGAGAGACAAGCCAAAGACTTATACCATCACTGCCAATAATGGCGACGGCTATGAAATCAAGGATTTAAGTGCTACTTCTGCTATCGCAGGTACGGCCATCACCTTCAAGGTCAATTTGACTGATGCCAACAAGGCTATCAAAGCTGTTAAGGCTAATAGCATCACCTGCGCTAAGTCTGGTGACTTATATACCTTTGATATGCCAGCCGAAGCTGTCACCATCACTGTTGAATTAAATACCGCTCATGCTATTACTGCTAGCGATGGTGAAGGCTATACCATTTCTGAGTTATCTGACACCAACACTTATCAAGGTAAAACTGTTACTTTCAAAGTTACCGTTACAGATTCTTTAAAGGAAATTGCCTCTGTCAAAGCCAATACCGTTGACTGCACTGCTCTTGGTGCTGGTACCTATTCCTTTGTCATGCCAAATGAAGCTGTCACCCTCAATATCACTCTTAAGGCTGCTGCCTTAGGTTTAGATTTAAGTGCCGCCAAGACTGGTTATATCATCAACGAACTTGTCCCATCCCAGTCTGATACCTTCACCAGTGAAGGAATCAAGCTCTTCACTTCTGATAATCAGGGTAGCCCAGTCGAACTTACTGCTGAACAGTATGCCACTGTCACCTACACCTCTCCAGACATTGAAGATTTGACTGCTCCTATTGCCACCACTGGCGTCAAGACCATCGAAGTTCACTTTGGTGAAAACACCAGATCCTTCCAGATTGCCGTCGGTACTTACACCGTTGAAGATGTCACACTTGTTCAGGCTGACTTATCCGTCAAGGTCTCTGTCACCTGTAAGTATGTCGGCTTATCTGAAGCCCAGTTCAAGGCTTTTGCCTGGGGTATGGATTTACAGCACAACAACAATGTCGATGGACAGGGTTGGGGTACTGTTATCGATACAGATAATGATGGCACTGATTTGGCTTTCACCTTTGGTGAAAATAACACTGTCGGCTTCGCTCTTGATATCACCGCATTAGAAAACGGCGCCTATACCACTCACTTTGGTCATAAGTTAGTTGACAATGGTAATGGCGGCTTCCAGAAGATGGACTTACTCAAACCTGGCGGACAGGCCAAGAGACTTGTCGTCGGCGATAAGGCTTATATGGTTCAGTTTGGTGCCTTCTGGAACAAGGGTGATTGCGATATCACCGTCATGGGTGCTACCGATTCTTATGATAAGGTCGAAAGAAAGATCACTTCTACCACCTTAGCCAAAGATGAAAACAAGGCCATGCTTACCATCACTGGTAGCTATGCTTCCTTCTTCAATGAAGAATTGACTGCGGAAGACTTATCCTTCTATCTTGATTTCGAACAGTACAACACTTGGACAACCAAGAAGTTTGATGAAGCCAACAATGTCAACGAATTAGACGCCACCTATAATCTTGATACCACCAACAAGACTTACTCTATCTCCTTTGATGTCGCTAGTATCGTCAAAGAAGGTGGTGAAGATAACGGCTGGTTCATGCATATCAACAACTCTTCTGCCAACTTCGAATATAGAAACTTACAGGCTACGAGCATCACCATGGATGATGGTAGTGTCATCACTATGGACTTAGGCTCCAACCTTGGTGCTCCAAGTTGGGCCAATGGCCTTGTCACCTTGAAGTACACAGCTCCTGTTGTTCCAGATGATGATAATGTCAAAGTCACCTCTTTAAGCTATGTCAACAACAACGGTGCCATGGAATTAAAGGTCGAAGGCGACTATAAGTACACCACCGGTGCTCCAACTATCCACGTCGGCGATTTAACTAAGGCTGCTACCGTCACCGGTACAACCTTCTCCTGCAATTTGGATGTCTCTTCTATCGTCGCTGGTTCGGAAACTGCTTTAAGCCTCACTTATACTGCAGAAAGTGAGGAAAAGACGCTCAATGTCAAGATGGAAGACTTGGCTGATAAACCAGCCTTAGGTTCCACCACGGATGCTGTTTATGGCTTTAGAACAAATTCCAAGGGCGTCATCTCCTTAAAGAAGAACGGTAACGATAAGTTCTCCATCGGTACCGTTGAATTAAAGAACAATGCCGACAAGATGGAACTTACCATCTATGGCGGCTTACGTCAGGGTATTGAATTAACGGCTCCAACCTTCTCCTTGAAGGGAACCGAATTCTCTAAGACCTTAACCAATCCAGTGGATGCTAACGGTTATGTCAAGTTCACCGTTGATGTCACGGATGCTCCAGAATTCACCGATCCAGGCTCTGGTAATGATACTTACATGTTCTTATTCAGCTCTGGCAGTGAAAACTTTGAATTCTGGCCGGGTGATTGGGCCTACCAGATCGATATTGCTTCTGCTGCTACTAGCACTCACAACTACAAAGTTGGCAGAGTCAGCCAGTCCTGGGGCGCTGCGCAGTATCGTTTAGAAAAGACCGCTATTTAATTTCCTTTATCCCTGTTGGAATATTGTCGCCCAAATTGGGCGACAATATTTCTATAATAAAAGAGGTACATGATGAAAAACTTATCTTTAGCATTGTTATCGCTTCTCTTGTTGACTGGCTGCCAGGTGAATATCAACACCGGTATGACTAGTGAAAACTTGATATCTGACTCGACTTCTAAAGTAGAAGAATCGAGTTCTTTCAAGACGTACGAAAAGACCAGTGAAGTCAAACTGACCACTGGCGACAAAGAGAATTTATTTAAAACCGTCGATAACATCAAGGCGAGTGATCATCAAATAGAAGGTTCTACACTAATCTCTGTTGATGAAAGTAAAACCATCGCTCCTGTCAAGATGTTTGGTGCAGCCTTGACTCACGCCTCTGCTCATCAGCTCATGCTTGATAAGACTGGTGTTCAAAGAAGAGAGATATTAGAAGACCTCTTTACAGATAAAGGTGCCGATTTTAACGCCATCCGACTTCCTATCGGTGCATCTGATTTCCATGCCGAAGAACACGTCTTTACCTGTTGTGATACTAAGGGTAGTGACGATAATTTATTAGAACACTTCACTTTAGAACACGATGAAGAAGTCATCCAGGTCATCAAAGAAATCTATGAGATCAAACCGGATTTAAAGATCATCGCCGTTCCTTGGTCTGCTCCAGAATGGATGAAGCTCAATACCAGAGCATCTAGTGAAGATCCTGAGGGACCAAAACTGTGTGGTGGTACTTTAAATGATGATTACTTGACCATATTTGGTCAGTATCTCAACGAATTCTGCTATCGTTATTTCGATGAGGGAATCCGCATTGATTATCTCACCTTTGAAAATGAACCAACATTCAATGGTGCTGATTATCCTTGCATGCTACTTTCTCCTTATCAAGCAGATTTATTAGCCTTACAACTCAATTCTACTCTTCCAGAGTGTACCAACCTGATCGCCTATGATCACAACTGTGAAGCAGGTATGTATACCTACTTGGAAAACGAGTTTGCTGATAGTGAACAGCGCTCTTTATTCCCAGCCATTGCCATTCATGGCTATGGCTCAGAAGCCATTCCTACTGGGGTGAGAAAACTTCGCGCCTTATATCCGGAAAAAGAAGTCTATATGACGGAAATCACCGAGTGGGAACACGGCTCTAGCTTTGATACGGATTTGATGTATGTTTGTAGAAATACTACCATCAACGCTTATCGTTCTGGTCTTAGTGGTACCTTATATTGGAACTTGATATTAGATAGCAATGGAGGACCAAACATCGGTCAGAAATCCACTTGCTATGGGGTCGTCAACATCGATCAGAATGAAGACGGTACCCTTGCTTATACCAAGCGTCCATCCTTCTATGGTCTTGCTGGTATCAGCAGAATGCTTCATATCCAAGAAGATAAGACGACCTACTCTCTAGAGACTAATTATGAAGATGATGGAATTCTAGCAATCGCTTTTAAAAAGGAAGATAAGTATTCTATAGCGATAGCAAACACCAGCTATGAAAATAAAGAAGTCAGCGTGAAAATCTTAAATCAATTTTATAACTATTCGCTTGCTTCTCGCTCCCTGGTCAGTTTCACCTTAGAGTGAAATCCTTTATAATAGTAGTCTATGAAGAAAGCTGTTTGTTTTGTTTCTCTTTTAGCGTTGCTCTTAACGGGTTGTCAGACCGACAACCCGATTTCTAGTGGTGAAGATAATCTTTCTTCTGTTGAAGAAGAAATCATCTCTGAAGAAGAGCCTTTAAAGCTTTATGAGTTTGCACTAAAAGAAAACGAAGATCAGAAAGTGGTTCTCTATTTAAAAGGAGAACTGTATTTTGATGGCAAGGTCTCTTCTTCTAGTTTCATCATCGATAACACGCAAGATGACATCAAGGATAGTATCTCTACGGACTTTACTTTAAATCATTCCGCTTTTGCTATAGAAGTGGATGTCACTACTTTGAAGAAGGAAGGGGCTTGGTATAATTTATATTTCTGGATCAATGAAAATAAGAGCATCTATATCAGTAAAGATGATATTTCTCAAAAGCAGTTATCCTCTGTGATGGACTATCAGAAGACAAAACAGAGTAAAAACGAATACTGCTTTGAAATCTGGAATGATAATGTCAAACTCGTCTATCGTGAAAAAGATAATAAGTTGACGACCTTCTATTCCATGAATTATGAAATCAAAAGTGAGAATGCGAACGAATATCTCTACTTCCATTTAAAAGGCTATAACGAACACGATGATCTAAAATTGATCTTAGATGGTTTAAATAAAAAAGAAACGGAAGACTTCATCTATGATGAGAACCATAACTTTGACGTCTATCTCAGAGTTGATGACATCTTAGAAGATAAGAATCGTTATGCTATCAAAATCGAATATACTTTGGAAAGTGGCTCTCTTCATCAAGAGACCATCACCAATTATTCCCTTTCGGATAACGATCATCTACCTGGTATCTGCTATAAATCCAATCTCTATGTCTTCCGAGCGGAGATCACGGGAAGAAAAGTCTATTACTATCTATCCAACTGTCCGGATAGCTTTGCTATGGATTCTGTCTCCTTGATTCAGCAAGATGGTGTCAAACTGAAATTTACTGGAACAGTAAGATTATTCGCTTCGGGATTCTATACCTTCCATATCCGAGGCATCGTTCAGGGACAAGACTATATCAAGATGATCGGGTTAAATGACTTATCCGCATCGGGATATGTAACCTTCACGGTAGACTTATCCGATATGCCGGAATTCAACAGTTTAAATACCGCCAGTTATAACGGGCAGTTAGAAGTCTATCATGACACTCTAAGACTCAATCAGTTCTGGCCAGGAGAATGGTCGCACCGCAAAGATGAACTAGGGCCAGTAGAAGACCAGACACACATTTATACGATTTCAGATAATACCTATGGCAATGCCTATGGAATCACTAAGGTAAAGAAAAACTCGGATTAACAACTCTTTCGTTGTCTATCCGAGTTTTTTAGTGTTTATCTTTCGACTAAAACAGTGTTAGCGGTCGTTGTAGTAGCTTGAGCGTTGTTATAAGCGACAAAGGAGAAGAGAGGAACAAGACCACAAGCGATAAGGGTAATAGACGCGATGATGATCAAAACTAAATGTTTCAATTTCATTATTTGACTTCCTCCTCTTTCTTCTTAGAGATGACTTTATCTAAACCGATACCTTCCAAGGCACCAAAGTAGACAAGACAAACAGCAGTGACACCTAAGATGATGTTGAAGTCGATGACAAGAGGCGTAACCCAATTGAAGGATTCTTTCGTGTCAGCGGAAGTGATCTCTTTACCATTATATGGATGCTTGTTGTATTCACTTAAGGCGTATTTGGAGTTGAGATAACTAAAGACGGTGTGATGAACGGCTTCTCTTAAAGCATACTTGATACGATTGGTAGAAGAAGCGGAAATAGCAAACTTCAAGGAAACAGACATGCCAAGATCACCACCACAACGTAAAGTCTCATCTAAGTTCATGAACTGGTTATTATCAGAGTAGTCAGTGATGATGGTGCCGTTAAAGCCCCATTCACCTCTTAAGACACCCTGGAGAAGTGCAGTAGAACCGCCAGCCCATAAAGCGCCAACTCTGTTATAAGAGGTCATAAGAGCGTTAGCACCACCCTCTTCGACAACAATTCTGAATGGTTCCAGATAGATTTCTCTTAAAGCCTGTTCGGTTAACCAGGTATATAAGGAATCACGGCTGGTTTCCGTTTCGGCAACGGCGAAGTGTTTGACAAAGGCCATCTTACCAGTATCCTTAACACCCTTGTTAACCTGAGCAGCAAGTTTACCAGTAAGGATAGGATCTTCAGAATAATATTCGTAGTTACGACCACCAAATGGAGAACGATGGATGTTGATGGCAGTGCCATAGAAGCCAGTTAAGCCATGCGCTTCCATATCTGCACCAAGAGATAAGCCCTCTTCATAAGCTAACGTCTTATTCCAAGTCTGAGCTAAGACACAATCAGCTGGGAAGCCGACACCTCTTAAAGAAGCGCTGGTGAAGGAACCGACCTGAGCAGGACCATCATAGTTGACTAAGTTTGGCATACCGATAGAAGCAATGCCCTTGCAGTTTGGATGGGCGTTGTTGACCATGCCCATGGCTTCGGTATAGCTGACCTGATTTAAGACATCGGTCCACTGTGGATCATTGTAATCAGCACCAAGCTGATAACCAAGTTCGGTTGGAACGCCCTTAGAATCGGCAACCTGTAAGGAGCCAGACTGACCAAAGAGGACTTCATCATCATTTACTTCATTGCCAAACAAATCCGTTGTAGCATTATCCCAAGCGGTGGCTTTGGTCTGATCTTTACCGTCTTTACCACCAAAGGTGACATATTCCTTGGTCTTAGCACCCATTTCTCTACCAGTAGAAGCATCATGAGTAGAGTCTTGTTCAATTGGGCCGGTCAATTTCACCATTTTCGCCAAGGCCGTCGACGGAGACACCATCGATTGCCTTAGTACCGGTGAAGAGATTATCAATGGTCTTATTGGTGACAGGATCTTTATCTAAGATGATATCTTCCGCAACCTTATAAGATAAGACACCAGCAACATTCTTTTCGCCACCTAAGAAGTCGATAGTCTTGACTTCATGAGCGTTAGTAGCAAACTTCAACTGGTAGTTACCCTTATCAACTTCATAGGTAGTCTTACCATTGTTGTTCTTGTCATAAGCGTCATAAGAGGCAAAGTCTCTCATAGAGACTTCAAACTTGACGGTTTCATTTTCGCCTGGTTTGATGACTTCGGTCTTTTCAAAACCAATCAAGTTAACTGCACTCTTTTCAATACCACCGGCTTTATAGTCTGGGGTCTGATATAACTGAACAACTTCCTTGCCAGCAACGTTACCAGTGTTGGTGACTTTGACAGAGATGTTGATCTTGCTATCAGCAGTTAAGGTAGCACCAGAAGGAACATCAATAGAGATGACTTCCCAATCAAAGGAGGTGTAGCTTAAACCATAACCAAAGGGGTATTGAACAACAGCGTCATAACCCTTTAAGATTTTCTCTGCTCCACTAGCATCCGTAACAGAACGGGTTTCATCTTTAAACATACCCTCTATATCCGCTGTCTCATAATAACGATAGCCGACATAGATATCTTCTACATAATCGATATAAGGAAGAGAAGGACGAGTAGTGACACCAGCATTGGTGGTCTGACCAACACCATACTCGGTATCCTTGTTCTTATAGAAGGAAACACCATCAAAGCCGGTGTAGTTGAAGTTGAGATTCTGTGTGAAATCATAGGCTAGGGTGTCGGCAAGTCTACCAGAAGGAGCAACTTCACCATATAAGACCTTAGGAATAGCCATGGCGCCCTGTTCACCAGTTGGACCGACGATCAAGCAGGCGTCAATCTGCGGCATATTCGCTAAGAAATCAAGCTGGAAGGCGTTGGTGGAATTGATGACGACGATGACGTTTTCAAAGTTATCCTGAGCAAAGTAAAGAAGATCTTCCTCTTCTTGAGAAATCTGAAGAGAATGTCTTTCCTTATCGGTTTTCTGACTCGGCTTGCTCTTATACTGAACGGCAGGCATATCTTCACTTTCACCACCCTGTCTGGAGATGGTGACAATGGCCGTGTCAGAAAAGTCGACAGCCTGATTAAGTAGAGTGGCGTATTCAGAAATGTTGACATCAGGTTCTTTTAAACCAAAACGATAAGGCGTGTTATCGACGTTGAAGTTCAACGAATCGATATCGTGGCTGACCGTGGCGTAGTTCTTGTAGTAGTCAAGTAAGTCATCGTTGACATCAATACCATACTCATCTAAAGCATCGGCCAAATCGATGTTATCATCCCATTTGTCTGATTCGGCAAGAACACGACCAGAACCCGATCCGCCATAGATCCACTGGACGTTACCATAACCAAGGAGGTTGATGGCCTCGGTGTTTGAAGTAGAAAGAGGAAGTGTACCGTCATTTTTGACCATGACGATACCTTCTTCTTCGATTTTCTTAGCCAGGTCCATACCAGAACTCTTGGCAACAGAGGCGGCCGATTCATCCACGATCGGTGGACAAAGCTGACCTAAGATATCCGCTTCAAAAGTCTTATAGGCGACATCAGCACCAATCATGGTGCCAACGGCGGCTAACGCAAGAAGCGAGAATGTGATTTTACGTGCGAGTTTTTTCATGCTGTATCACTCCTAATTTTCTTTTGGCTTTCT